>JAMORN010000242.1 GCA_027063545.1 bacterium
GTTAATAGAAATAGCATCTAAATTAAAGGAGTTAGGGTTTAGAATTATATCAACAAGAGGAACTCATGAATTTTTAAAGAGACATGGAATATCTTCAGATGTAATTAATAAGATTTATGAGGGTAGTCCAAATATTATAGATGCTATAAAAAATAAGGAAATAGACTTAGTTATAAATACTCCTATTGGTAAAATGGCAAAGGTAGATGATAAAGCAATAAGAATAGAGGTTATAAAATACAAAATACCTTATACAACAACATTAACAGGAGCTTTAGCAACAGTAAAAGCTATAGAATCATTAAAACGTTATGGAGATTATAGTGTAAAAAGTATTCAGGAGTATTATAAAAGCAATGGGTAATTAGACTTACATGAAAGGTTATTGGTATTTTTTAGTTATAACATTTTTTTTTGTAGGTTGTTTTAGCTTTAGACATTTTTCTAAAGATGAATTTAAAGGTTATTTTAATACTGGATTTAATATAGAATACTATTTTAATAAAGCAGAAAGTGCTGTAAAAAAAGAATTTCCCTCTATTACAGAATTTGATGTTGTGGATACTACTAGATTGTCGCAATCAACAAAGCTTTATTATAGAAAGGTTATAAAAAAGCATTATAAATTAAAAAAGCGTTTTAGAAATACTTATGAATATAGGAAAAGTTTTTTATACGCTATAAGGGCAAGTTATAGGCTTAATCTATGGGATAATGTTATAAAATTGAATGATTCATATAAGAAGGAATATAACCCTAGTATAGAAAAAGATAGAAATTATAGACTTATGTTATATTATAAAGGACTTTCATATCTAAATCAAGGCTATGAAAGGTTAGCTTTAGATATTTTTAAACAGATAAATTTGGATATAAAAGATAAGAACTATATTTATTTTTTCTATATAACATTAGCTAAGGTGTGGGAAGAAAAGCAGGCAAATAGCAAAGCTATTTATTACTATAAAAAGGCGTTAGAATTTACTCCTAATGAAGAATTTAAAGCTTTTATTTATTATAAACTTGGAGAATTATACTATAAAATAAAGGATTATAAGAACTTTAAAACTTACTATACAAAACTTTTCTCAATAAAGAATTTATTAAAAATCTTATCAGAGGAACAGATAGTTTTTTATTATAAAAGTTTTATCATCAAATTAATATCTATAGATGAAGTAAGATTGGCTGAAGGATATATAACTTATTTAAAAAATCATCCAATTCTATCAAAATACAAGAAAGATATTCTATATTTGGAACAAAAATTATATTTAAAGGAAAAAAAATATAAAGAGTATAATACATTAGTGTACGATTTTCTTTCTATTTATAGTATAAAGATTAATTCAAACAAAATATATATTGATTCAACAGTTGATACTATAAAAATAAAAGAGAATTTAAAAGATTCATTACTTTTAGATGTATTATTAACTTTTTCAGATGTAAATTATAAAATTTTTTATAACTATCAACTTAGTTTAAGTATATATAAATTTATAAAAAGGAATTTCAAGATAGATGAGGATATAAAAAATGTAATAAATGAAAGAATAGTTTTAATAAACAAATATATGATGATGAAGAGAAAAAAGGATAATTTATTAAAAATAGGCGAATTTTTATTTACAGATTTATCCAATTATGATTCAGCCTATTACTATTTTCTAACTTTTTATAAACAAAATAAAGATACACTAAATTTATTGGAAAAACAACGTATTTTATTTACTCTATATTATATAGAGAATAAGTATTACCATAATAAAAAAAAGGCAATGGAATATTTAAAAGAAATAAGCTCTTTGTCTAGAACTACATTTTATGGTAAAAAAGCGGATAGTTTATTAGGACGAGACATTGTATATACACCTCTTGATTCTTTAAATATACTATCAGATTCCTTACAGGAGTTTTTAATTTTATCTAATTATAATCAAGCAAAATTGTTAGCATATGATATAATAAAAAAGTTTAAAAAAGAATATCCTGATAGTATGTATAAAATTTATTTTATATTAGGATATATATATGAAAAGCAGGGAATACCAGACTCTGCAGCATTTTTTTATTATAAAATAAAAAAGGATAGTTTTTTTGTATCGGATAAAATTAAAGGTTATGTAAATAGAAAGATTATAGTTATAGAAAAAAATAAAATATTAAACAAATGAGAAGTGTTATGAAAAAGGACTATATACCATTTAGTATAGTATTCAACAGGGAAGTAGCAAAAGATTATTTTTGGTTAAGACTTGAAATAACAGAAAAAGAACATATAGATATTATAAATAGTATTAATGTAGGGAATTTTGCTACTATAAATATTGAAGGCTTTGAAATATTTTTTAAGAGGCCTTTTAGTATATTTGATTTTGATCCATATAATGGTACTATTGATTTTTTATATAAGGTAATAGGAAGAGCCACATTAGCTTTATCTAATTTACCTCAAGGCTATATTTTAAAAGTATTATTACCATTAGGAAATTCTTTTCCTATTATAGAAAATAAAGATGTTATAATAGTGGCAGGAGGTATTGGTATAGCAGCTTTAATAAAGTTAGCAGAGATTTTAAGATCAAAAAATAATAAAATAGAGTTTTTTTGGGGCATAAAATCAAAGGAAAATTTTTTCTTTTCAACAAGATTAGAAGAAATATCAGATAATTTATATATAACCACAGAAGATGGTTCATTAGGAGAACAGGGGTTAATTACAAATAGTTTGTATAAATTTATTTATCAACATAGTAAAGATCTATCTAATTTTATAATATATGGATGTGGACCTACACCACTTTTAAGAGTATTGTCTGATCTATCAAGAATTCATAGAATCCCTTCTTATCTGTCTTTTGAAAATAAAATGGCTTGTGGAATTGGGACATGTCAGGGTTGTGTTATAAAAGTAAAAGAAAAGGATAGGGATACGATAAAATATAAACGAGTATGCTATGATGGACCTATTTTTAGAGGAGAGGATGTGGTATATGAACTATGAAGGTATTAAAAAGATTAATGAATTAGGAAGTTTAAGAACTAAAATAAGAGATGTAGAATTTAAAAATCCTGTATTGGTTGCTTCTGGTACATTTGGATATGGAGAGGAGGTTTCAGAGTTTTATGATATCTCTCTT
>JAMORN010000243.1 GCA_027063545.1 bacterium
CATTTTGAAATTAAAGAAAAGTTAATAGAGGAATATCCTGAAGAAGAGAAGTTAATAGAAAGATACATTAAAGAAGTAGATAAAAAAGCGGTTAGGGATTTAATCTTTAAAGAAAAGAAAAGACCTGATGGAAGGGCTTTTGATGAGATAAGGCCTATAAGTTGTGAGGTAGGAGTTTTAGCTAGGACTCATGGTTCTGCATTATTTACGAGAGGAGAGACCCAGGCTTTGGTAGTAACAACATTAGGAACAAAGTTTGATGAGCAATTAGATATAAACTTAGAAGGAGATACTCCAAAAAGATATATGTTCCATTATAATTTTCCTCCTTTTTCTACAGGTGATCCAAGACCAGATAAGGGATTATCAAGAAGAGAAATAGGACATGGAAATTTAGCTGAAAGAGCCTTAAAACCAATAATACCTTCAGAAGATGAATTCCCTTATACTATAAGAATAGTCTCAGATATTCTAGAGTCTAATGGCTCCTCTTCTATGGCCTCTGTATGTGGTGGTTCTTTATCATTATATGATGCAGGGGTTCCAGTGAAGAAGCATATTGCAGGAATTGCTATGGGGTTAATGAAAGAGGGTGATGAGTATGTAGTTCTTACAGATATTGCTGGTATGGAAGATCATTTAGGGGATATGGATTTTAAAGTTGCTGGTTCTAGAGATGGAATTACTGCCATTCAAATGGATATAAAAATAAAAGGATTAAGTTATGATATTTTAGAGAAGGCATTAAAACAAGCTAGAGAAGCTCGTTTTAAAATATTAAATTTAATGGAAAATACAATATCAAAACCGAAAGAATTATCCCAATATGCTCCTAAGATTGTTATACTTGAAGTTGATCCAAATAAACTAAGATTTGTTATAGGTCCTGGTGGTAAGAATTTAAAAGAAATTCAAGAAAAAACTGAGACTACACTTATAATAGATCCTTTAGGAAGTGTTCAAGTAGTTGGTTATAATAAGGAATCTATTGATAAAGCTATTTCTATGATTCATGATTTAACCCAGGATCCAGAGATAGATAAAATATATGAAGGTAAGGTTACTAATATATTAGACTTTGGGGTAATTGTAGAGTTTTTAAATGGAAGAATTGGTATGGTTCATATTTCAGAGTTGGCGGATGCATATATTAAAAATATAAGAGAAATCGTAAAAATTGGTGATAAAATGCCTGTTAAGGTAATTGATATAGAAGAAGATACAGGAAAAATTAAACTTTCAAGAAAGCAGGCAGTTGAAGAATTGGGTATAAAGGATGAGTTGAAGCAAAAAATAGAATCTTTATGGTCACAGCCAAATAGAATCACCAATACCAAAAGAGTGGATGATAATAAAAAATTATAAATTATGGAATATATTATTATTGATCCAATAGATCATATCAGATCTTTATCAATAGGATTAGTTATAAATTTTGGGGCTAGCCTCGAAAGTAAAGGTAAAGAGGGGTTAGCCCATTTTCTAGAACACTTAATTTTCAGAATAAAAGATAAAGAAGGGAATTATATTTCCAGAATTGTAGAGGAAAATGGGGGTATATTTAATGGATATACAACTTATGAGTATATTTTAATTTATGCGAGAATACCCTATTATTCATTTTATAAGGTTATAGAGGCTTTTAAATTTATGATAGATAAATTTGATATTACTATAGATGAATTAGAGACAGAAAAAGGAGTTGTTATAGAAGAGATAAGATCTTCTTTAGATGATCCGGAAGAGGTTATTTTTGAAAGATATAATAGATTAAGATATGAAGGTACAGGATTTTCCCATTCTATATTGGGAAATGAAGATACTATTAAAAATATTACATTAGAATCTATATTAAAGGATAGAAATTTGATTTTTAAAAAATATCCTAGATTCATTTCAATTTCGGGGTATTTCAAGGAAAATTTTTTATCTTATTTATCGCCTTTAGTGAATGAGATAGAATATCAGTATAATAAAGTAGATGTAAAAAAGTTAAGAAGTTTTAAAAAAATAGATAATAGTGACAAATTTAATCAAAGTCATTTTGTACTAGGGTTTGATTTTAATTATAATGATATAATGAAGGATCATTATAGTGTTTTATTTTTTAATGCTATTATGTTAGATACTTTATCCTCAAGATTATTTAAAAAATTAAGGGATGATAAAGGATTGGTATATGTAATATATCCTTCAATAGAGTTTTATAAAGAATTTGGAAGTTATAGTATTTACTTTTCAACATCTAAGGAAAAATATAAGGAAGTATTAGATATAATAGAGAGGGAAATATATGATATTATTAAAAAAGGTTTTTCTAAATCAGAGATAAATTTTGCTAAGAATTATCTAAAGGGTCAGATAATAATGAGTGATGAAAGTCCAAGTAGGAGAATGATAAATATTTTTAAACATCAATTATTTTATAATAAAATTTTATCTATAGATGAAAGAATAAATTTTATAGAAAATTTTGATATAGATTATCTAAATTACTTTATCCAAACAACATTTAAAGACTTTTCATTATATGGGTTAATAGGAGAAGCAAAAAATGGATAAGGTTAAGGTAAAAATAAAGTTTCAACCAAAGAATAAAAATATAAAAATACCTGAATATAAAACAATAAATTCAGCAGGAGCAGATATATATGCAGATTTAATGGAGCCTGTAGTAATTCATCCTAAATCAATAGAACTTATTCCAACCGGTATATATGTTGAAATACCTGAAGGTTATGAAATTCAAATAAGACCTAGGTCTGGATTGGCATTAAAGCATGGGATAATACTGCCTAATTCTCCCGGGACAATAGATAGTGATTATAGAGGGGAGATAAAAATTATATTAATGAATCTATCAGATGAGGATTTTGTTATTAATCCTGGAGATAGAATTGCCCAAATGGTACTCTCTAAAGTATATAAAATAGAATGGGAATTGTCTGATAACCTTACAGATACCCAAAGAGGCGATGGTGGATTTGGTCATACAGGAATATAAAAATCCATTGACAAAGAAAATATAGCTATCTATTTTATAAAAAAAACTATTAACAAGGGGTTGCTATGAAAAAAACTTTGTATTTTATTATAACTTATATTATTATATTTAATATTTCAATAAAAAATTTAGTATATACTCAAGAGATCCCAGCTAAAAATTTTACAGCAACTAATATAAAAGATGAAGGTATTAAGGAGGAAGGGAAATATCAAAAGAAAGCGGTATCATACCTAGATGCTGTTTTGGTTTTAAGGGGTAGGTATAATGTAAATATAAACAAGGCGTATCCAATAATAATAAAACTTATTCATAATAATTTACATATGGGACGTTTTGATTATGTCCCTTTACCAGAAAACTTAGTGAGAGATTTTATTATACAGGCGAATTCTATGGAAGGTAGACTTACACCAGAGAGTTTGGTAGATTTAATAGAGACGGTGTTATTACCAAAGATAAAAGAAGTATTAGAACAAACTGCTGATATAAGAGCAAAAAATAATATTCCAGAAGCTCAATTACAAACAATGATAGCTGTAAAAGCAAAAGAATTAGGATTAACAGAAAAACAACTTATAGATTTAATGAATTCTGCTTATATTTATATCCCAACATTAACAGAATTATATAGGGTAGTTGATAGAAAAAATAAAACAATTACTTATTATGCTAATTTAGGAGTAATTTGGTATAGGGTTAAAGCAGCTGATGGTAAAGTAGAATTAGTGAAAAAGATATTTCCTACCCATACTTTTGCAATAGCTAATTTAAATAAGATTTATCCAGGTTATGGAGGACCTGATAGTTATGCTTTATATAGTGCTTTAAGTGCAGCTGTAAAAAATTTAGTAGTGAAGACAAAAGATATGTATGATTTTAGATTATCTGGACAGATTATAGAAAGAGATGGAACTAATGTTAAATTTGATTTAGGCAAGAAAGAGGGTATAGAATTAGATGATAAATTTG
>JAMORN010000244.1 GCA_027063545.1 bacterium
TTACAATTAAAATCTTCTCTTTTTTTGGAGAGTTTTTATATTTCTCAATAAACTCCTCTTTTTTATCCTTAGGAATCTTTAAAAAATAAATCTTATCGGTTGGGGGTGTTGAATTAACAAGAAGTTCTGGATTGTAATCCCTCATTTCTTTATATGAAAGACCTATTAATCTTCCTAAATATGAAACTAAAAGCCCGCCTTCAACCTCAACTGTAGTATAATCAATAGGATTTTGATATGAAATACTATCAAGTCCCAACACCTCTTTATTATGATCAATTAAAATCACAGCAACAAAACTAGAAACATATAATCTTGTTTCTTTTGGAAGAAAATAGTAAAGCTCCCAGATATTATTTGTTTTATACTTATTAATAAGCCTTCTAACTCCATAATAACCCCAATTGTAAGCTGCTAAAACTAAAAACCAATCACCTAGTTTTGAATACAAATATGAAAGATGTTTGGCTGCTGCTATTGTTGATTTTACATAATCCCTTCTTTCATCTACCCAATAATTTATTAAAAGACCATTTAACCTAGCAGTTTTGGGCATAAACTGCCAAAGCCCAACAGCTCCTTTAGTACTTCTTGCAAATGGAGAATAACCTGATTCTATCATTGGAAGATAAACAAACTCCTCTGGAATATTATACTCCAGTAATATTGCTCTAATTATTTTTTCATATTTAGGTTTTCTTGAAATCCATTTCCTAATAACCCTTTTGCCTTTTGTATCAAAAAAATATATCATATTAAGAACCTGATAGTTTAAAGGTAGTGGAATATCACCTTTATAAGGCTTTAGAAGAGTTTTATATCTATTTACTAAGGAACTATCTGAATCGTATATAAGGTTATAAAAATTAGAAAAATAAAGGTTATCATCAATTGTATCAATCCTAGTTATTGCATAGTTATACTCTTTTATTACATTGGAATAGAGGCTTTTAAACATTTGATAATCAAAGTATAATGTATCCTCAACCTGAAGTATCTCAAAATACTTATCAAAAAAACTCTGAGATGTTTCAATTGCCTTGTTATATAATCCAATTTTGTTAAAATACCTAATATTTTTATATATTTCATTAAGATAAAAATAACCATCATAAGGGGATTTTATAAATTCAAAAACTGCTGTATCAAGAAGAATAGAGTTTTTTAAATAGAAACCACTTATCTGGGTTGTATCGAGCCTTTGAGTATAATCATTATCTTTTATAACCTTTTTAGAACATCCCAAAATAAAGATTAGTATTATAAAAAAAGATATAAATACCCTCATTTATCTTTATAATAAACCACATTAGAAAATTTTTCAACCTTTAAATCCTCAGCCACTACATCACACTTTACCTTTAAAAAAAATAAAATATTTCCCCTATTCACATCACTTAAACCCTCATAATTGCCCTGTCCTTTTAATATAATAAGATCACTAACATAAAACTCTTTAATAAACTCTTCTGAACTTGTCTTTAAAACCACACCCGGAGCATTATCACCAGTTGTTATTATCTTATTTACCACCTTATCTATTCCAATCTCTTTAACCTCTTTTAAAGTTACATCATTTATAATGTTCTCGCCCCTTACAACGAATATAACCTTTTCCTTGGGTAAAAACCTCTTTATAAAAAAATAATCTAAAATAACTTCTCCACAATTATCTGCCAAATAAAGAATATTTTCTGCATTGTATATTTTTTCTTTTAAACTACTATAATCAATACCTATAAATGTTATATCCTCTTCAACTATTTTTTTTAGATTCTTTTCCACCTCTTTATGATCTATATTTAAGCTGGAAATACCAAAATCTATATAATTTCCTTCTATAATCAACTTCAACATTGACAAAAAACTATCGTTAGATGAGGATAAAATATGATCTATATCCTCTTCTATGGATAAAATTAAATTATTATAAAATTCCTTTTCCTCTTTATATATATCAAAACCTTTATATTCCTCTATTAATTTATGAATATATCTTCCCATATGGGGAGGCGGCATTCTATAATCATAGTTGTTTAATATAGAAATTATTCTTTGAATATACTCATATCCTTCTTGTTCATCTAAAAACCTTTTTGCCAATTTAACTGCTTGAGTTATAAAACAATTGTAACAATCTAGATATGTTTTCATAAAATTTTTCCTTTTTATTAAATTTTTTTTTTATTATTTTTATTTTCAAGTTATTAGTTTTCTATTAATTATTGATTATATATAAATTTTAATTTAATAAATATAAAATTGTTATGGAAAAAAAGAAAATTTTAATAGTTGGACTTAACAAAATTACCAACAATATCTTCAATAAATTATCAAAATATAAAGAATTTGATGTATATATACTAGATAGAAAAAGGGTTGAAGATCTTCCTTATGAGAAACTTTTTGTGGGAAATATTACTCTTGAAGAAACATATAAAAATATTGATATAAACTCTTTCAATATAGCTGTTGTTGCAACAGAAAACGAAGATATTAATCTATTTATCTCATTGATAATTGCCAGTTTAAATAGAAATATAAAAGTTATAACAACTATAAATGAAGAAAAAATTGCTAAAGAGTTATATTTGATTTTCCCGAATATTTTAGTAATCTCTCCTAAAAAGACTATTAGTCCATTATTTTTTGCTTTAACCATAGACAAAGATAGTGTTGGATTTTATACCTACAAAAATGAATTTTATATTGTGAAGAAAAAAGAAGCTACGCATGTCTATTACATAAATAATCTTGTTCCTGAACAGAAAATTAAAGAAAATAGATTTGTTTTATTTAAAAAGAAATTATTTGGTATAATTCAATCTGTTATTACAGAGGAAAAAATAGCTGTTTATGCGTTTTTTACGTTAATATTTTATATATTTGGCATATCCTTTTTCTTTTTTGCCAATAAAATAACTTCTTCTTTACTTGATGCCGTATATCTATCAACAGCTATAGTAACCACTATTGGATTTGGGGATTTAAATCTATTAAATACTGCTGGAATGGTGAGAATTATAGGTATAATTTTTATGTTTATAGGTACTATATTTATGGGAATCTTTAATGCTACTATAGTAAATTTATTTATTACTCAAAGAATAAAAAATATTCAGGGAATATTTGACCTACCTAAAAAAGACCATATAGTTATAATAGGGCTTGGAGTTATTGGAAGAGAAGTTTTAAATCTTATAAAAAAATTTATTCCTAACAATAAGGTTATAGCTATTGATCCCCATGTTCAAGAGGCTTTATCAAGGGAATTAGAAACACCAATAATTATTGCTTCAGGTGAGGATGAGGAAGTACTAAAAAAAGTTAATATTACAGAGGCTAGATCAATTTTAATTGTAACAAATAATGATGTGGTAAACCTACATATTTTACTTCTTCTTATATCAATGGGAATTACTAATACAAAAATAATATATAGAATAAATGAACTCTTGATAAAAAAATACGCTTTAAAAAACATAAAAGGACATTTTGTTGATGTGAATCTTCTTATGGAATATTTAATTATAATTAATATTATAAATTTATCTAGACAAAATAGAATTATAGGACTTTTATATGAGGAGAGCAATATTAATTTTATTGTAAATATAAATGTTATTGATTTTCCATTTTTAAGAGAAAAAACGTTTATTGAAATAGAAAAGGATTATGATATAAAACTTATTCCCCAAGAACATCAACTCATTCAACCTTATGATCTATTTGGAAATTATATGAGTTTAGTTTTTAGAGGCTCTTTAGAAAGTATAGTGTCCTTATCAAAGAAAAAATTAACAAAACTTTCTTATAAATTACATATTAAATCTATAGAAGGTATGACAAAAAATAAAGATGCTATTGACATATTAGAGAAAAAATTTGAAATTGAGATTAAAGAAAAT
>JAMORN010000245.1 GCA_027063545.1 bacterium
AGTAAAAATAACAAGAGGATATATTATCCAAAATTTATCTTTTTTGTAATAAAAATATCCTCCTATTATATAATTTATACCATAAAATATAGAGATCAAAACTTCAACATTACCTGTTAACACAAATCTAAATATATTAAATGCTATAAAAAATAATGCTAACATACTATATATTAATACATTATAACCTGAAAATAGTAAAAAAAATACTACAGGCATTAATATATCTTCATATAAAAGAGCTAAACTATCAATCCTATAGTAAATAGATAATAAATATATTATAGTAAATCCAATTAAACTATAATTAAAAATATCTAACTTTCCACGCATTGTGCAGAGAAAGGTAAAAATCCAACAATTCTAGCTATTTTTATTTCCTTAGCTATTCTTTTTTGGTATTTTTGAGATAATCCAGTATTTTTTCTTGGTAAAATTTTTTGATATTCTGATAAAAATCTCTTTAAAATATCAATTTTTTTATAATCTACATCAACTTTTTTACCATCAATTGTCAAAATAACCGGTTTTCTTAAATCTAAATTTCTAATAAAATATCTTAATAAAGCTTCATTATGATATAACTTCTTCTCTAACTCTTCTTTTACCCAAGAAGCTGGAGCTTTGAAATAATAAACTACATAATAACCAAATCTTTTCTTTTTAATTGGATAAGCGAACTCTCTTTTTCCTAATTCTTCCTTTTTAAAATCTTCAACATTTTCTTTTAAATAAGATTCTAACTTTTCAACCTCTGTTGCCAAATCTGAATCAGCATAGTTGAGATCAAAAACTACTAATAATTCATAATTTCTCTTTCTTTCTGCCATCTTATACCTCCTTTGGCCTTACGCTGTCCCTTCTAAAGGGACAGAGAAGGTTTATAATTGTTTAGTTTATATGTTGTTAGTTGTTTTAAGTTAAATATAAATTTTTTATACAAATTATTCTAAAAAATTATACATTAAATCTTATAACTAAAATATCACCATCTTTTACAATATAATCTTTGCCTTCTAATCTGATAAGTCCTAATTCCTTAGCTTTAGCGTAACCTCCAACTTTTATAAAATCCTCATATGAAATAACTTCTGCTGCTATAAATCCTTTAGCCATATCTGAATGAATCTTTCCTGCTGCCTCAACTGCTGTAGAACCTTTTTTTATGGTCCAAGCATGAATCTCTTTTTCTCCAACTGTAAAAAATGTTTCCAATCCTAATAAATCATAACTCTCACGAATCAATTGCTTTAATCCAGATTCCTTTATTCCTAATTCTTTTAAAAACTCTTCTTTTTCTTCTGGTGATAAGTCTCTTAATTCTAATTCTATCTTTGGACATATAGCTATTATTTTAGCCCCTTTCTTCTCAACATATTCTTTTAATTTAAGATAGTACTCACTACCTTCTGGATTTGCAATATCATCCTCACTTAAATTTGCAGCATAAATAACTGGCTTTAAAGATAAGAAATTATAATTCTTTATATTTTTTAAATCTTCTTCTGTTAATATAGATTTATCCTCTTCTTGACTTATAACTTTCTCTACCTTTAATAAAGATTCATAAATTTTCATTGCTTCCTTATCTTTGGCTTTAGCTTTTTTCTCTAACTTAGATTTACTTCTTTCTATTATCTCAAGATCTGCTAAAGCAAGCTCTGTTTCTATTACCTCTACGTCTCTTATTGGATCTACACTACCATCTACATGAACAACATTAGGATCATCAAAACATCTTACAACATGAACTATAGCATCTACTTCCCTTATATTTGATAAAAATTGATTTCCTAAACCTTCACCCTTTGATGCCCCTTTTACAAGACCTGCTATATCAACAAACTCTATTATTGCAGGGACCTTTTTTTTAGTATGAACAATTTTATCTAATTCTTCAATTCTAGAATCCGGTACCTCTACAACACCAATATTAGGTTCAATAGTACAAAAAGGATAATTACCCACATCTGCATTATAATTAGTCAAAGCACTAAATAGGGTTGATTTTCCTACATTTGGGAGTCCTACAATTCCCAACTTCATATAACTCTCCTATTTTTATAAATAAAAAATTCCCGCCCATCAAACTTAAAGAGCGGGAATTAATATTATTAACACTATTACGATTAAACTTAAACTATTTCTTTAAATTTATAGTATCAATTTTCGCTTTTGTTAAAGAGTTGTTTTGCTGTATATTTTTTACACTTATTTCTTTCTTTGTTGTATCTTCTAAAGACTTAGTATTTATATTAAAAGAAACTAACATAGGTGCTATTATAAGAGATATAACAGAAATTAACTTTATCAATATATTCAATGAAGGTCCTGATGTATCCTTAAAAGGATCACCTACTGTATCTCCTACTACAGCAGCCTTATGAGCTTCACTACCCTTTCCTCCAAAATGTCCTTCTTCAATAAACTTCTTAGCATTATCCCAAGCTCCTCCAGAATTAGCCTGAAATAAAGCTAATAATACTCCTGTTACTGTAGCTCCAGCTAGTAAACCACCTAACATTGCTGGTCCACCCAAAAATCCAACTAAAACCGGTGTAATAATAGCAATTAAAGCTGGAACCATCATCTTCTTAATTGCTGCATTTGTTGAAATTTCTACACATCTGGCATAATCAGCTTTCGCCTTTCCCTCCAGTAATCCCTCAATTTCTCTAAATTGTCTTCTAACCTCTTCTATCATATCTTGTGCTGCATCGCCAACAGCTTCCATCGCTAAAGAAGTAAATAAAAATGGTAAAACACCTCCTAAAAATAGTCCTGCCATTACTAATGGATCTGCAACATTTATACTATCAAGTCCCACTGTTTTCATATATGATGTAAAAAAAGCTAAAGCAGTTAAAGCAGCAGAGCCTATAGCAAAACCTTTACCTATAGCTGCTGTTGTATTACCTACAGCATCTAACTTATCTGTTCTTTCTCTAACTTGAGATTCCAATTCACTCATTTCAGCAATACCACCTGCATTATCTGCAATTGGACCATAAGCATCTACAGCCAATTGTATTCCTGTTGTAGCTAACATCCCTAAAGCAGCAATTGCTATACCATAAACACCTGCTAACATATAAGCTCCCACTATAGCAATAGCGATTACTATAACAGGATAAGTTGTTGAATACATACCCACAGCTAATCCTTTTATAATATTAGTAGCTGGTCCCATTTGAGAAGCCTCAGCAATCTCTTGAGCTGGCTTTTTATCTTTTGCTGTAAAATATTCAGTTAACATTCCTATGGCTACACCTGATGCCAATCCCAAAACTGTTGCTCCAAAAATCTTATTTGCTATAACAACATCTGTAGAAAAATATCTTATTATAAAATAAGAAGCTATAGCTGTAACAAAAGCAGCTGTAAATGTTCCTTTATTTAAAGCAGCCTGTGGATTCCCATCTTCTGTTGTTCTAACTAAAAAAGTAGATAATATTGAAACAACAATACCTACCACAGCTATCCATAATGGTATAAGTAAATAATTTACATCTCCAAAAGCAGCTATTCCTAGAATCATAGAAGATAATATAGATCCCACATAAGATTCATATAAATCAGCTCCCATTCCCGCTACATCTCCAACATTATCCCCCACATTATCTGCTATTGTTGCAGGATTTCTAGGATCATCTTCTGGTATTCCTGCCTCAACCTTTCCTACTAAATCTGCACCAACATCCGCAGCTTTTGTATATATACCACCTCCTACTCTAGCGAATAATGCTATAGAAGATGCCCCTAAAGAAAAACCAGAAAGTATAGGCAATACAACTTCCTTCAATATTTTAGGGTCTGTTCCAAACATTTTTGTATATAGAATATAAAGAAGAGATAATCCTAAAAGTCCCAACCCTACAACATTCATTCCCATAACAGAACCACCAC
>JAMORN010000246.1 GCA_027063545.1 bacterium
ATATTTACCAGAAGATGCTTATTTAATTAGACTTAATATCTCACCATGGGGATATGGAAAAGCAATATATTTTCAAGGAAAATCTGGTTATATATATGTATTTGGTCATTGTAGTGATTTTATACCTCTTATTGATACCCTTATAATGAAAGAACAAATAAAAAGAAAAAGATATAGAGTTAATTTTTTTATAAAAAGGAAATTAAAATTCTCTAAAAATACGTTAATAGGTTATACTGGAGAGACTGGAATAGGTTATCCCCATCTTCATTTTGAAATAAGAGATAAAAATAATAGACCTTTAAATCCTTTTAATTTAGGTTATAGTATTGTTGATAGTATCCCTCCTAATATATTAAAAGTGTATATAATTCCTTTAAATGATACAAGTTTGGTAAATAATAAAGAGTTTATTTTTAGCATGATAAAAGACTCTTCTAATAAAGATACCGTAGATATAAAAGGAGTTATTGGGATTTCTATTTTAGGTTATGATAAAATATTAAAAAGTTATAAAGGTTATCTTTATCCATATAAATTTGAGTTATTTCTTGATGATTCTTTAATATTTAGACATTCTAATGACTATTTTTCATATTCAGAGGTTTTTTATAGTTTATACGATAGATTGTATTATGTAAGAACAGGTTTTAAATATTTAAAACCTAAGAATCTTTTTATTTTAAAAAATAATAATGCTACATTTTATAAAAAACCTTTTAATAAATATCCTGCAGGTATAATTTTTACAAATAGTTTAGACAACAATATCCATAAAATTAAAATAAAGATATATGATTATAACCAAAATTATGATAGTTTGTTGTTTTTTATAAGAAAACAAAAGGTAGAATTTAATTATACCCTTTTTAGACCTAATAAAAAGCATACTTTTAATTGGGTTCATAATAAGATATTATCAGATTATTTAAAGAATAAAATAGAACTCTATAATATATTTTTAGATACTCTTTATTATCCTTTATTAAAAGGCAATAATTTTTATTATATTACATTTCATTATAATGGGATTTCCTTAGATGTGAATAAGAATAGTCTTATAAAAAAGATAATAATGAAAAATAAAAAAGGAGTATTTGTTTCAAAAGAGATAGAAAAAAATAGATTCTTTTTTCCATATCATACACTTTCAAAAGAAAATATTTTTTTTATTATAGATTCAATATTTTCTGGATTTAAGGTTAAAGGCTATACAAAAGAGATTATATATAAATATATACCTGATTCTACAATTATTGTTTATAATGATTCTATTATCCAAATAAAAGCTTCAAAATACTTATCCCCAGAAACAACTTATTTTAAAATAGAAATAGAAAAGCCTAAAATTAAACCTAGAAATGATATAAAACTTCAAAACGAATTGCCTGTTGTTAAAATAAGAGGGAAATGGGTGCCCTCTAAAGGGAATTTTATTGTTTATTATAGAATTAAAAAGAAAAAGCTTCTTAATAAAAAGTATGGATTTTATACTTATGGAAAATATCCAAAGTTTTTAGGGAAAAAAATAAAGCAAGATTCTATAATATTTGTTCGCGCATGGATAAACTCTTCTATTGCTTATTATAAAGATGAGATTAAACCAAAAATTTATGATATTTCTGTACAAGATAAAAAACTTTATAAAACTAAACCAATCTTAACTTTTAAAATAGATGAAAAAGGTTCTGGAATATGGAGTGATAAACAAATTAAAACTTTTGTAAATGGTAAATTTACAATAAATGAATATAATCCTGAAAGAAAAAGTGTTAAGGTTTTATATCCTGATTATATAAAAGAAGGTAAGAATGTTTTTAAAATTATAGTAAAAGATAATGCTGGTAATATTGATAAAAAAGAGATTATTTTTTATTATAAGAAAAGAGAATAGATTTTTAATTGGAGGATAGAATAATGAAAAAAATATACTTTTTTTTATTTATATCTTGGCTAATTTTATTTAACAGTTTGGATATTTATGCTCAAAATGAAGATGATAATAGATTAAAATTAAACCCTGGATATGGATTTTTTGGTTTTAATGTAGCAACAAGTTATCAAATGTTTAAATATCCTTGGGATTATCCTATAGATTATCCAATGATAGAGGTTAATACTTCTCTTCCTGTTAGAATAAATAGATGGAATCCTGACCTTTCTGGGATATTACCAGAAGATTATTTTGGTATAAATCCTGAGTATTCTCCAATTTTTGATTTAGGTTTTATGCCTTCCACTTCTGTTCAGGTTTCTATGCCTTATATGTGGGATAAAATAGAAAAAAATTTAGGTATAAAAGGAGCGATTAGTGCAGGTTATTCTAAGAATTTAGATTTTTCAGTTGATTTTAGGGTATATAACTTTGTAATTGATAAGTATCCTGCAAATTATGAAGATGTTCCTTTAAGATTTAGAGTTATTATGAATGCTCCTCTTTTTTATTATATGAGATGGAATTCATTTTATGTAAATTATACAATAGCACCTTCTGACAATGTAAGACTTGCTTTTCAATTCTCAAGAAATACCTTCCAACTTAAAACAAATTCTGTGATAACAATGGATTTTTCTGGTTATGCAGAAGTTAATAATTCTATAGTTCCAATAGCTTATAACCTTCCTGATAGAGAAGGAGATGAGGTTTATGCTTATGCTAAGGGAGATTATGTAGGTACAAAATGGATGACTGTAATGGGTATTAAGGCTTCTTTTATATCTTGGATTTTAAGAATGGGGACTACTGTAAAACTTGAAGGTTTATACGAAATGGGATATTCTCTCCCATTTTTTATAATACCGGATAGTTTATGGGGAGCTGTTACAGGAGAATTATCAAGTTATGATGATTCTAATTTTATTGATTGGGATGCTTTAACTTCAGAACCTGCTAGAATAGGAAATGGAGAGGTTGTGTCAAGAGGTTATTATACAACAGATCCGGCTTATGGTATTGTACCAACAAATTTTACTTTAGGTGTTGATATAATACCTGGCTATTTAGAGTTTTCTTGGACTCATTTTACAGGGCCTTTTGTTCTTAAACATATAGATCATAATAATACTTTCTTTTCTATGAATGGTTATGATACACTAGCAACTTATGGCAGACAGAATTTCTATTTATATGTAAAAATAGATGATATATTTTTGATAAGAAGTAATTTAAAGTATTATAATATTAAATTAGGGCTTATGAATATGCATATAAAATTTCAAGAAGGACAATCTGATGATTATTTTTTACCTATAATTCCAATTTTAGGAGCAGGTGTTGAGACAAAAAGTAAATATGAATTATTTTTGAATGGTTTTATACTGCCAATTCCTTCTATAAGGGGAGGAGTTAGGATTTATTTAGAAAAGTAAATAAAAGGAGTAAATAAATGAGAAGATTACAATATTTTATAATATTATTGATAATTTTAGGATTGAATATAAATATTAGTGCAACCTTTACGAAAAAAACTATATTAATGAAATCTTTTCCTTTAACATCAGTAAAGAGTGATTCAAATATATATTTCTCATGGTATCCAATAATAAACGATAATGGTGATACTCTAGATGCTAATGTTGTATTTGCTTTTGGGAGAAATCCAGGAGCAGAAATTCCTCAAAACTATACTTATAAAATAGGAAGTGATTATTTTACCTATGTAAATGGTTATCCTTCTATAAGTTTTATACCTGAAACTATTACAGACGAAAATGGTAATTATATAATGCAAGCAGGTGTTTTTTATTATACATTATATGTATATGACATAAATGGTTCAGATACAACACTTTATACCTCTCCAGAAACTCAACTTATAGTTGAATCTAAATACCCAGTGAAAATGTTATATCCTATATCATCAGGAGATAACCCTATAGAAGAATCAGCACCTGTTTT
>JAMORN010000247.1 GCA_027063545.1 bacterium
TTTTATATTCTTATCTTTGGCTTTATTATAAGCATCTTTAAAGAAATTATAAGCTTTTTTAAAACTTTTGGTACTATAATTTGCAATACCTCTATAATTACTTACTACATCATTTTTTTTATGGATTTGTGATAATACAGAATCTGCTTTATTGTAATTTTTCTGTTGTAATAGTTTTTCTCCTTTTTTAAATAAAAAATAATCCTTTAAATCCCTTAATTGAGAATAACTATAATGAAATGAGATAAAAAAGATAAAAATTATGTAAAAAATTTTAGCTATCATAATTTTATTCTATTTTCTTATATTTAGGATAAAAATAAATACTTAAATATAATATAAAAAATATAACACTGATAAGTAAAAATATTTGATATTGATCTTCTTTTTGAGAAAAACTTTCCCTACTATTGTATTTATTTTTTTCTAAAGAATATATATAATCATAAATCTTATTTACATTAAACATATTATTTTTAACATTAATAAAAAGTCCATCTGTACTATTTGCTAATTCTTTTAAAAATTTATCATTTAACCGGGTATATACTATATTTCCTTTATTATCCTTAAGATAATAAACACTACCATCTGTATTCTTCATAATTATAGGAGTAGGTTGGGAAGTACCTACAGCTATAGATATAACTTTTATTTTATGTCTTTTTAACATTTCTATTATCTCCTTTTCATGCCCACTATGATCCTCACCATCTGAAATAATAACAAGAAGTTTTGTTTTATAGTTATCTTTAAATAGATTAATACTTCTTTTTACTAAATTAAAAAAGTTAGTTCCACCGCTTATTGTGATATCCCTATCTATATAAGAAAGATATAAAAGTATTATATCCTTATCATCCGTTATAGGAGAAACAACCAAAGCATCTGTTGAAAAAACAATAAATCCGAATCTGATATCCTTTAAATTATTTACTAGTTCTTTAGCTAAATTAACCCCCATTTCCAGTCTAGAAGGATATATATCCTGAGCTAACATACTTCGAGAAATATCTAATGCAATTATACAATCATAGCCTATTTTTCTTACAATAACATCTTTTTCTCCAAATTTAGGTCTTGCTATTGCCAGGACTAAAAAAACAAAAGAAATTGAAAAAAATAGGATTTTTAGCACTTTAAAAAAATAAGAAGTTTCACCTACATATAAACTACCATACGAAATATTTTTTAAATATAGATAAGAAATGAGTTTTTTATATCTTATATAGGAATATAGTGATATAAAGATAAAAAATACTCCTAAAATAACTCCTATATAAAGTGCTATTTTATATTCAAAAAACATATATTCTATCCTATTTTTATAATAAACTTATCAATTAAAAATCCAAATAAAAATAAAATAAAACCTACTAATAACGGTATATAAAATTTTTCCTCATAAGTTTTATACATCTTTTGTTCTATTTTAGATTTTTCTAATTGATCAATCTTTTTATAAATCTCTTCCAATTCTTTGGAAGAAGTTGCTCTAAAATAAAGTCCTCCTGTTATATCTGCTATCTTTATCAATAGTTTCTCATCTACTTCTCCCACATTATAGTAGGTAATACCAAAAGGTGTCTTTACCGGTACAATCCCTCCACCTCTTTTCCCTACACCTATTGTATATATCTTTATTCCTTTTTCTTTTGCTAATTTTGCGGCTGTTATAGGATCCACCATACCACTATTATTTACCCCATCTGTTACTAAAATTATAACCTTACTTTTTGCTTTACTATTTTCCAATCTCTTTATACTAACAGCAATACCATCTCCTATTGCTGTACCATCATCTAATATTCCTATTTTTATATCATCAACCATCTTTAATAACACATCTTTGTCGGTCGTTAAAGGACATTTTGTATATGCCTCTCTAGAAAAAACTACAATACCTATTCTATCATTTTTCCGCTTTTTAATAAAATCTTTTATAACCTTCTTTGCTACATAAAATCTATTTTTAGGTTTAAAATCTATAGCTTTCATTGAACTAGAAGCATCCAGAGCAATTATTATATCAACACCATAAGTAATTACCTCTTTTTCTATATTTACACTTCGCGGTCTAGCCAAAGCAATAATAAAAAAAATTAAACTTATTAAATATAGAATAAATGGAGTATAATAAAAAAATGCTTGAAAAAGTTTTATTTTAGTAATTTTTGTTATTTGAAAAAACTCTAAAAAGCCATTAAAACTTCTTTTCTCATAATAGAAATTAATTAAAATAATTAATAAAACAAAAAGAAGTAAAAAAAAGTAATAAGGGTCTTTAAACTCCATATCTAATACATTCATACTAATTGTTTATCTGTCCTTTAAATATTTAATTCTACTTTTTAATAAATACCTCTTGATTTTACGAGTAGATGTTTTTGGTAATTCTTCATACAATATTTCAAAACCTCTTATTCTCTTATATTCTAATAAAGTATCATTAACCTTTTTAATATATTCTGAGATTAATTTATTTAAAAACTCCTCTGTTACCTCGTTTGGTTTTTTATTAAAATGATACTCTATTTCATCAAAATTTGGAACAATAAATGCATAAGGATATTCACCTTTATCATCCTTTGATATAGGAATACCCAAAACAACACATTCTAATATAAATGGACTAGAACACAATTTTTCTTCTAATTCTTCTGGAAATACATTTTTACCTCCCGGTGTAACTATTATATTTTTTACTCTACCAGTTATATATAAATAACCATTTTTATCTATATAGCCTGAATCTCCTGTATACAACCATCCATCTTTTAAAACTTTTTCTGTTTCCTCTGGCTTTTTATAATAACCTATCATTATATTATCGCCTCTTGCAATAATCTCTCCAATTCCATTTTCATCAGGATTGTTTATTTTTATTTCAACCCCTGGTATTGCTGGACCAACAGAAAAATTATCTATTTTATTTATGTCCTCTGGCTTTAAATATCTATTTACTGCTAAAACAGGTGAAGATTCTGTAAGGCCATACCCTTGAAGGATAACAAATCCATATTCTTCCATTCCTTTTGCTACATACTCTTGTAAAGGAGCTGCTCCTGAAACAAAAAATTCTATAGAATCAAGACCTGCTTTTCTTCTCAAAAATTTAAATATTTTTATATAATAAATTTTATTATTGGTAAGTTTTACGATAAATCTCGCTAAATACTTTAAAGAAGATATTAGTAATTTTGTAATAAATTTTCTATTTATTTCCCTTTCTATATTATCATAAATTTTTTGTAATATCAATGGCACAACAACCATCTTTGTTATTCTCTCTTCCTTAATAATATCAACCATCACCCTTGGAGTTATAAGCTCTATATATACTATCTCTACCCCTTTAGATAAGGGTAAAAGAAATCCTGCTGTTGTTTCATAAGTATGATGAAGTGGTAAAATTGACAGCATTTTATCGTTACTATTTATATCAACAATATTTTGTAAAGATTTAATCTCAAATACTAAATTTTTATGGGATAATATTACACCTTTAGAAGTACCTGTTGTACCAGATGTATATATCACCTCAGCCCAATCTTCAGGCTTTATATTTTCTTCTCCTTTATAATTTTCTATCTCTTTATCTTCATATTTCTCTATAAGTTTCTTTAAACTTATAATATTATCATAACTATCTTCAATAAACTCTCCATCAAATACTATAAATTTCTTTATTTTATAATAATAATTTATACTATCAGCAATTTTTTCATATAAAGATAAAGACACAAAAAGGTATCTTACCTCTGTATCACTTAAAACATAATCTATTTCACTTTCACTAAATCTGGCATCAATAGGAACAACTACGCCTCCTGAATATAAGATCCCATAATAAGCAAAACCCCATTCCGGTCTATTTTCTGATAGAAGAGCA
>JAMORN010000248.1 GCA_027063545.1 bacterium
TAAAAACCCTCCCTGAAAGTAGATGTAAGTGTATATGAAACACAGTTTGTCCAGCATCTTCACCATTGTTTATTACAAGTCTATAGTCCTTTAAGTTTAATTTTTGAGCAACCTTATTTGCCACAACAAAAAGTCCTCCAATAAGTTCTTGATCATCTTCTGTGATTTCTGAAATTTTAGAAATATGTTTTTTTGGTATTATTAATATATGATAAGGAGCCTGAGGATTGATATCTTTAAAAGCAAGATATTTATCATCTTCATAAACAATCTCACTAGGCAACTCTTTATTTACTATCTTACAAAAAATACAATCCATATCTCCGCTCCTTTTTTCTTTATATCTTTCTTTTATATAAAATATAATTTATGAGTAATCTTTTTCAAATATTTATCTGACTTTTTATATTCAGGAAAGTATCTATATACTATTGCCCAAAATTTCTTTGAATGGGATTTTTCTATTAAATGGGTAAGTTCATGAACCACAACACTATCTATAATAAAAATAGGCATCATAACAAGTCGCCAGTGAAATCTTAAATTTCTAGTTATACAATTACAACTACCCCATTTATAAAAAGATTCTATTAAATAAAATTTATTGTACTTTAACCCCATCTTTTTAGAATAATAGTCAAGTCTTTCCTTTAAAATCTTTTTAAATTCTCTTTTATACCATCTTATAATAGCTTTTTTCAATTTTTCTTCATCATTTTTGTATTTCTCTGGAATAAATAATGTATTTTCTTCTAATTTAAATGTTTTTCTTTTATAAAAACAAATTTTTATATCTTCTCCTAAAAATGGAATCTTTTTGTATATAGAATATTCATATCTTATACTTCTATAATACTTTAATCTATCCTTTATCCAAGATAAATTTGTTGAAATCGCTGAAATTACTCCTTTTTGAGTAAAATAAAAGGGTACATAAATTACAACATCAAGATTAGGGAATACTCGGATAGTATAAGAAGAACGTCTATATATACTTCTTCTTACTTTTATCTCTATATTATGAGTTTTTTTTAAAGTTTCTATGAATTTTTTTAGTTTTTCTGCCATATCTTTTAATTAAAATAAAAATTATAAATCCAAATTTAAAATTTCCGATAATCTATAATGTACAAAAGGATATAAGCTATGAAAAGGAAAAAGCAAATATCCATTGATAACTTGCAAAAATTAAAGCAAATTACTGATCAAAATAAAAGAATAAAAGAAGCAAAAAAACGTCTTCGTCAAGGATATTACTCTACTGATAATGAAATCTTTGATGAGATTATTGATAAATTCATAGATTCTCTATTAGATTATCTATAAAATTTTTTTAGTAAAAAAGTTTTAAAAATCCAATTTCTCTCTCTAGAGAATAATCTCCTAACCCTGATTTTTCAATAGTTGATAATATATCCTTTAAAATAAATCTGATCTGAAAATCTTCACTGATAATAAAATTAAATCCTAAATTTAAAAACCCATTCCATGGATTTTTATAAACATCTGGATTTTCCCAATCTGGTGTTGTAAGACCTAAAGAGTAATCTATTGTGGCAAAAAACTTATTTGTTATATATATATTATAGCCTAAAAAAACATCAAGATTATCAAGAATACCATTTAAAGAAAATTTTAAACTATCATTATCAAAAGAGTAATTTACACCAAAATTAAAAGTTATAGGAACTATCTTAAATAAATAATAACCCTTTCCAAAAACAAAAAAAAGCCCTTTCGAAGGATATAAAAATTTATCATTATCTAAGATAACACCTCTTCCCTGATTATCAAAACCTATCACTAATGCAGGGAATTTTTTTGACTCTTCTATTAATCTAACTCTTAAGTCAACCCCTACCTTTGCACCATAAAACTTCAATGTATCTGAACCTATTAAATTTTCTGCTCCATAAGCTAAACCTATATTTATTCTTGATAAAGGAGCATAATAAGCTCTAACTTGTAATGCATTTGGAGAGTATATATTAAAATCTAAAAGGGATTCTTTAGAATTTAGCATTCCTGCTGTTGGATTGTCTATCATAAAAAGATTTTGAAAAGAAAAAAGCTGAGAATGAGTTAATAATAAAAAATATATTATAAAAAAAAAATTTTTTTCTCTTCTGGCCATTTTAGCTCCTATTTTCATATAATTCCTGTTAGAAGTAAAATAAATAAAAACAGTTGCCTTTTCAATACTATTTAATTAAATTCATAAAAGTATGAAACCAATACTGGCAATAGATTACGGAGATAAGAGAACTGGCTTTGCTAAAAGTGATGAACTTCTACTTATTGCAACACCTCTTGAAGTATTTCCGACTCAACCTGTAGATAAACTTATTAATCATATAATTGACTTAATTGCAGAATATGATATAGGATTAATTCTTCTTGGGGTTCCTTATGGAACTAAAACTCGAATTACACCTCAAACTGAAAAGGTATTGAAATTTAAAGAAATATTAGAAAAAAAGATTAATATCCCAATAATTGAATTTGATGAAGTTTATTCTACTAAATCTGCTATTGATAAGATTCATCAGATTGGGAAAAAGTATCATCAAATAAAAAATAAAATTGATTCTTATGCTGCTGCTACTTTTCTTCAAGAATTTCTTGATTTTCATGTAAATGATCAAATAAAAGATTTATTGAAAGAAGAATAATTTCTTATTGTTTTCTGTTACTGATTATATTATTATTTATTAATATAGTAAACAATACTAACAAGGAGGGAATCAAATGTTAAAAATTAAAAAATTATTTATTTTTTCTTTGATTATTATAGAAAGTTTTTTATTCCAACAAAAAAATATTATGGCGAATATTATTATAAGTAATTTTGATGATATTGGAACTGTAAGTGATTGGGAAGATAAAGGTGGATCAAGTGGAATTACTGATATCTCTTTGTATAACTTTAATGGTAATAATGTACTCAAGGTTACAGCTTCAAATATTCCTTCATCTGAGTGTATTGTTGGGACATACAATCTTCCTACAGAAGCTAAAAATTGGAATAATGTTAAATACATAAAAGCAAAAATATTTATACCTTCATCATCTATACCTGATTACTATAATGAATCCGCAGCTCTACAAGCAAGATTTTATATAAAAACAGGTTCATCTTGGCAATGGGCTGCTATGAAAGGGAAAGGTGAGGCTGGAATGATTGCTCTTGCTCCCAATAAATGGACTACTATTGTTGGATTTCCATGGGAGTTTAAAAAGACTGATGGATCTACACCTAACTTTTCTGATGTTAGAGAGATAGGTATTCAAATATACGCATATAACACTAATTATAGCGGAGATATATATATTGATGATATCGAAATAATTACTGAACCTTATAGCTATTCTAATGTGCAGAATGCTGTAGGATTCAAAATAAAGGGTACTACTATTCTAGATTATAATAATAGTCCATTCTTGATAAGAGGTGTAAATAATCCACATATTTGGTTTCAAGAAGCCGATAATGCTTTATATGAAATAAAAAAAACCAATGCTAATGCAGTAAGAATTGTATGGGGAACAGCAGATAATCCGTATGATGTAAATAGATTAAAACTAGCAAAGGTGGAAAGACTTGATTCTATTATTAGTAAAACCCTAGCCTTAAAAATGATTCCAATTGTTGAATGGCATGATATTACCTATTTATATTCACCTGGTGCTGATATATATAAAATAACTGATGCTGCAAATTATTGGGTAAGTGATTCAGTTTTTCCTATTATAAAAAAATATGAAAAATATTTAATATTAAATATAGCTAATGAAGCAGGAAACTGGAAAACCACACCAGAAGAATGGGCAGATAATTACAAACAGGCCATTGATATAATAAGAAGCGCTGGATTT
>JAMORN010000249.1 GCA_027063545.1 bacterium
CAGCCCCATTTACATGACAGGCAGTCCCTTTACATACTTTTATATGATTTTTTCCTGGTGCACCTAATTTGAAATACTTATAAAAGGTTAAAATTCCTATAATATCAGATTTTGAAAGACTAAATTTCTCTTGTCCTTTTTTAATATCATACTCATCAATATAACCTTTTTTGTTTTGAATCCCTTCGAAAAATCCTAGAATCTCTTTTCTACTGTATGCGTTTTTTTCCATAATAGAAAAAAATATAACTTTTTTTTATATAAAAAAAAAGCCCCTCTCCCAAGTATTTGGAAGAGAGGCTGTTAAATCTATATCAGTAACTTCTTATTTAACTAAAAAAATAGTGTGGAAGAAATTCTTGATTGTATGTGATGTAAACTTCCAGAAAAAATCTTTCCAAATGTATATGGAACATCTTCAGCAATTACACCATCAAATTTAAGTTTGTCTTCAACATTTAAACCAACTCCAAATCCTACAGCATCTTCTGGGAATTTATTACTATTTGGATTTGTAAAGAATTCACTTACAGTATATGAACCAATTCGTTCAGAGTGTTTTCCTATTGTTTTATTACCACCAACTCTCATTACAAACCAATCCCACCATACATTTCTTTCAATCCCGAATGATAAAGAAGCATATATATTTTTTGTGTATGCATAAAGAGATGTTGAATCATCTAGTTGCTTTAACTCTTCCTTAATTCCTTGCACACCTAGCCATAAAAATCCTCTATCAATTAATATATTAGATCCTATTCCACCATACATTTTCTTAGAATACTCATATACATTATATTCTATGTTTTGATAGCCCCCAGCTAAAACTAAATCTGAAGCATCATTTAAATCAGTAAAAATTCTTGCATCTACTATTTCCCCTTTATATACTGAAATTTCATCCCTTCCTGTTTTTGTATCTAAATCTATTCTTGTCATTGTTCCCCCAACACCGATTTCATAATCAATTTTATCATTTACACTTCCAGAGATTCCTAATATAGCAAGTAAATAATTAGCTTCTATTTTTGATGTTAAATTTCCAGCAAAATCTTCTTTTTCATATCTATTACCAGACCAATGTAGTCTTAAACCAAGAGTATATTTTTTTAAAGTATAACCTAAAAAGATATCAAGGGGCATAAGTGGCTTTAAATTAATAGAATCAAGTGAATAATCATGTAATGTGTCAAATGTATCCCATTTATTTACTATTACTCCTAAACTAAACATTCCTTCTTTATTTTCTCCTTTACCACCAAAACCAATAATCCCACCATACCATGGATTTACTGGATCACTATTTTGTAAATAGAAAGATGTACTCTTTGTTGAATCCATGTATGTCCCAAGCTCTCCTATTAACATATTACTATAGTATCTTAAATTACCTGGGAATCTGAAAATACTCACTTCATCCATAAAAAATACATCAGTCTTACCCATTGAAATTATTCTTGCTGGGTTAGCCATTACATAAACACTTAATATTGCAACAAAAAACCCTGTTAATAATAATTTTTTCATATTTTATCCTCCTTTTTATTTTACTTAAATATTTTATTTATAAGTTTTGTTGATTTCTCATCCATTATCTCAATTATTCTCTCTGATTGAGCAATTAAAAATCCATGTGTAAATAAAACTGGTACTGCAATAATAAGACCAAATGCCGTAGTTACCATTGCTATTGAAATACCATTTGCTAAAGCTTCCGCTCTTTTAGCTGCTTCTACGTTTGCTACAGCATCAAAAGCAATAATGAGACCTATTATTGTCCCCAAAAGTCCTAAAAGTGTTGCGATATTTGCTATCACATTTAAAAACATGATATTTCTATTTATTTTTGGTAATTCTGTTAAAAATACGATATTTACTTTCCTTTTTACATAATCCACTCCATAATCTTTATATTTCAATATTGTTCTCAGTATATTCTTTATAGGATTATTTCCTTTTAAAACCTGAAAAGCCTTTTCTTCATCACCATTTTCTATATGTTTTAAAACTTCATTATATAATTTATTTCCTTTAATACCTGTTTTAATAAACAAATAATATAATCTCTCTAAAACTATTCCAAAACCAATACCTGCTACAATCATAATTGCCCACATAAATACTCCACCCTGATCCTGAAATGCTTGAACAGTAACCTTAATAAATACTCCCATGTTTTTAACCTCCCTTCTTTCTTACCAATTAATATAGTTTGTAAATTCTCTTTCCATTTGTTCTTTATCTACATTTGCTTTCATTTCATCTTTAAATGATCTTTCTATTTTAACACCTTTTAATTTATTATCTTCGTCTTCAAAGATAATAACAGGTTCAATATCTCCTAATTCTCCTAAAACCTGTTCTCCTGTAAATGCCATTGTTTTACCTATATCTTTTGCCTTTCTAAGAAGTCTTTTCTCAACCCATCCTTTAACTCCAGAATAATGTTTTACATAATACTTATCCCCAGAAGATTTTAAAACCTCTACCACTTCCCCTGCTCTTAACTCATAAATAGGCTTTTCATTAAGTTTTCTTGTTTTGTTTTTATAAATTCTAACCCCATCTTTTACTGCTTCAGCAGCCCATCCAAACACCATATTAATAGTAATAAAAGTTATTAAAATCATAAATGCTAATACCCTTTTCATCCTTTCCTCCTATTTCTTCCTTAAATAAGTATAATAAATTTCTATGTATTTTTCAAAACTTTCTTTATCTATATTACAAACGAATTCTGAGGTCATAAAACTTCTTTTAATATATTTATAATATTTTTTACCTGTTTCATAATCTTCAAAAATTAAAATAGGTTCTATATCTTTTAATTCAGATATCACCTCTAGTTCATTCATTATCATATTTCTAATATCTGACATCTTTCTTATTTTCTTTAAACTAATCCATCCTTCTTTGTTTTTAAATCTAATTTTTGCTCTACCATCTACTTTTTTTAGTACTAGAATTACATCACCTTTAGATAATGTAAAAGCAGGTAAAGGATTCTTTTTATAATTATACTCTTTATAAACATTCGCTTTTTCAGTAACTTCATAATATAATTTATCTTCTGCTCTTATATTTGTAACCATTATTATTCCTACCATAATAATAAAAATTATCCTTTTCATATTTATCCTCCTAGTAGGGGTTTATTATTATAATTTATAGGCCAACCCCTACTATTTATTATAATCAATAAATGCAACTATTTCAATTCTTCTTCTAATTGTTGCAATTCTTTTAACTGCTCTTCTTGTTTTTGCTGCTCTTGTTTTTGTTTCTTAATTAATTCTTCTTTTTTCTTTTGTTGTAATCTTGTTAAAGCATTTGCTTTAGCAAATTCTGCCTCTCTAATTATTTTATCTCTACTCTTTAAAAACTTCTTAATATTTTCTATCTCAATCTTATATAACATATAATCCTTTATCTTACTATCAAATTCATCATATTGAGATTTTAAATCCAACTTTTTCTGTTCAATATTAGGAGTTAACCTCTTTAAAGCTACTTCTTTAAGTTCATCTTGAAAATCCATAAACTTATCCATTAATTCTTTAAACTCTAATTCTTTCTGCTTTACCTCTTCCTCATCAATCTTCATACTATTTGCTAAATTTATAGCATTTTCGTACTCTTTAACAGCTTCTTGCACATTATCATCCAAATGATCAGCATAACCCTTTATAAGCCAAGCTTCAGGAACAAAACGGGACTTAGGATATTTATTAATAATCAAATCAGCGTAAGTCTTAGCTTCTTTTGTTCTCTTATATTTTAAAAATCCCCATGCCAATCCTAAGAGAGCCTCATCATAGAATGGACAATCCTCTGTAACAAGTAAATACTGTGCTAAAGCTTCTTTAACC
>JAMORN010000250.1 GCA_027063545.1 bacterium
GATATGATGGATATTGCTGAGAGATTGATCACTTATGTGGCAGAAAAAGTACTAGGGACTTTAAAAATTAAATATAGAAATAAAGAAATAGATTTAACACCTCCATGGAAAAAAATAACAATGTATAATGCTTTAAAAGAATATGCAAATATTGATGTTGAGAATATGTCTATAGAAGAGTTAAAGGATAAGGTGGAATCATTAGGTATAGAAGTAAAAGCTTATATGGAAAGGGGAGAGTTAATAACTATATTATTTGAAGAATTAGTTGAGGAAAAACTAATAAATCCTACTTTTATTTTAGACTATCCAATAGAAATATCTCCACTCACAAAAACTCATAGAAAAAAACAGGAGCTTGTTGAGAGATTTGAGCTTTATATAAATGGTTGGGAGATTGGAAATGCTTATAGTGAGTTGAACGATCCAGAAGAGCAATATAAAAGGTTTTTAAAACAATTAGAAAGAAGAGAAAAGGGAGATGATGAAGCTGAAATGTTGGATAAAGATTTTATAATGGCTTTAGAATATGGAATGCCACCAACAGGGGGTCTTGGAATAGGAATTGATAGATTAATAATGATATTATTAAATCAATATTCTATTAGAGATGTTATTTTATTCCCTCAAATGAGACCAAAAAAGGAAGAGGATTAGATTTAGATGATAGGGCAGAATATAGAAAATTTTATTGCTAAAAGATACTTTTCATTAAAGAAAAAGGATAGTATAATAAGTTTAATTATAAATGTTTCTATTGCAGGGGTTATTTTAGGAGTTGCGGCTTTAATTATAGTATTATCTGTTATGAATGGTTTTGAAAAAGAGGTTAGAGAGAGGATACTAGGGATAACAGGGCATATTACAATAAAGAATTATAGGTCATTTTATATAGAAAATTTTGATTCTTTGATGAAGGTTTTGAGAAGTAATTTTAATAATGATATTATAGGTATAAGTCCATACATATTTTCTAAAGCTGGAATTGCTGCAAGGGGAATACAGGATGGTATAATTGTAAAGGGGATAATCTTAAAGTATGATCAAGATGTGGGAGAGTGGCAAAAGTATATAGTTAGAGGATCTTATTCTTTGAGTGATACCCTCTCTAATAATGGGAAGTTACTCCCCGGGATAATATTGGGAAAAGGAGTTGCTGACAGACTAGGTGTATTTGTTGGTGATGAGATAGTTTTAATAAGTTTTTCAAGTAATACAAATTTTTTTGATAATCCTATGCCTATTTTAAAAAAATTTGTTGTTAGGGGTATTTTTGAAAGTGGAATGTATGATTATGATGGAGCTTATGTTTTTATTAATCTTTTTGAAGCTCAAAAATTGTTTGGGTTGAATAAAAATGAGTGTAGTGGGCTTGAATTGAGAATAAAGGACTATAATAGGGCTGATGAGGTGGCTCAAAAAATTTCAGATTTTTTTAGATATCCATATTATGCAATTAGTTGGATGACAATACATAAAACTATATTTAAGTGGATGAAAATTGAAAAATGGGTTATGTTTTTATCATTAAGTTTAATTATTTTAGTGGCAGCTTTTAACATTGTTTCTTCATTAACAATGTTAGTTATGGAGAAGACTAGAGATATAGGAATATTAAAAACAATAGGAGTTACAAAAAGACAAATTTATAGAATATTTTTACTTAATGGTTTATTTATAGGAATAATTGGAAGTTTTATAGGAACAATTATAGGTGTTTTAATTGTTTATGGCCAAGAGAAATATAGATGGTTATCTTTACCGGGAGACGTTTATTTTTTGACAACTTTACCTGTAGATATAGAAATTACAGATATCATTTTGGTTAATATTGCAGCTATTATTTTATGTTTAATTGCAAGTATTTATCCTGCAAAGAAAGCATCAGATTTAAATCCTATAGAGGCTATTAGATATGAGTAGTAGTATAATAGAAGCAAAAGAAATTTATAAAGCTTTTAATATAAAAGATAAGAAAATAGAAGTATTAAAAGGTATTTCTTTTACTATAAAGGAAGGAAATTTTGTTTCTATTATGGGGCCATCAGGTGCTGGAAAGTCTACTTTACTTCATATATTGGCAGGGTTAGAAAGTTTAGATAAAGGAAATGTTATTTATTACAAAAATATCTCTATAGTAGATAAATCACAGGATTTTTTAAGTAAATTTAGATTAGAAAATATAGGGTTTGTTTTTCAGAATCATTTACTTTTGCCAGAGTTTTCTGCTTATGAAAATATAATAATTCCAGCAATAGCAAAAGGAATAGATGAATATGAATATAAAGATAGAGCTTTATATCTTATGGAAAGATTAAATATTATAGATAGAAAAAATCATTTTCCATCAGAATTATCAGGGGGAGAAAGACAGAGAGTTGCTATTGCAAGAGCTTTGATTAATAATCCTAAAATAATATTTGCAGATGAGCCGACAGGTAATTTAGATAGAAAGAATTCATTTGAATTGATGGATTTATTTAAAGATATTTCAGAAAGTTTTAATTTAACAGTTGTATATGTTACTCATGATGAAGAAATCTCTAAATTTGCTGAAGAAGTATATTATCTTATAGATGGGGTAATAAGAAATTAAAAAAGGAGTGGAATATGAATGGAATGTATACAGATAGAGTAAAAAAAGTATTAAAATATGCAAAGGAAAAAGCTAAGGAATTTAAAAGTGATTACATAGGTACAGAACATATTCTTTTAGCTTTATTAGAAGAGAATTCTGGTATAGCAATAAAAGCATTAAAGAGAATAGGGGTTGATATAAATTTAATGAAAGAAGAGGTTATCAATAAAATAATTGAAATTAATAATCTTATGCCATCCTCAAGTAGTTATTCTTCCGATAATGATCTTTTGCCTTTTACTGCTAGAGCTAAAAAACTTCTTGAAAATGCTGCTCTTATAGCTAGGAAAATGGAATTAAATTATGTGGGAACAGAACATTTACTTCTTGCAATAGCCAAAGACGAAGATAGTCCTGCAGGAGAGGTGTTAAAAAGTATGGGAGTTACATATGATATTCTAGAAGATACAATTAATGAAATAAAAGTATCTGATACAGATTCAACAAATTTTTATACAGCAAAGAAAGAATTAAGTCCTATTTTGGCAAATTATGGTAGAGATTTAACTGCTTTAGCGGCACAAAATAAATTAGATCCTGTTATTGGAAGAGAAAAGGAGATAGAAAGGGTTATTCAGGTTCTTTCAAGGAGAAAGAAAAATAATCCTGTACTTATAGGAGAGCCTGGTGTTGGTAAAACAGCTATTGTTGAAGGATTAGCACAGAAAATAGTAAAAAAAGAGATACCAGAAGTATTAGAAAATAAAAGAATATTAATGCTTGATATGGCTAGTATTGTAGCAGGGACAAAGTATAGAGGACAATTTGAAGAAAGATTGAAGGCTATAGTTAATGAATTACAAAGAGATAAATCTATTATTATTTTTATCGATGAGCTTCATACAATAGTAGGGGCAGGGGGATCAGAGGGGAGTCTTGATGCTTCTAATATTTTTAAACCAGCTCTTTCTAGAGGAGAAATTCAATGTATAGGAGCAACTACATTTAATGAATATAGACAATATATAGAAAAAGATGGGGCTTTAGAGAGAAGATTTCAACCTATAATTGTAAATCCTCCTTCTATAGAAGAGACTATAGAAATTTTAAAAGGTTTACAGAAAGAATATGAACAACATCATAAGGTTCAATATACTCCAGAAGCAATAGAGGCTGCTGCTAGACTTTCAGAAATTTATATTCAGGGAAGAGCCTTACCAGATAAGGCAATTGATGTATTAGACGAAGCAGGTGCTAGGGTTCGTCTTGAAGCAAGAAAATTACC
>JAMORN010000251.1 GCA_027063545.1 bacterium
TTTATAAGCCTCCTCCAATGAATCGTAACCACTATTTGAGCCTAAAAGGGAAAACCAAGGCGTCCATATATGAGCAGGGATTAAATATGCATCTTCATCTACACTAAGAAGTATATCAAGAAGAGTTCTTGATGTTATACCCAAAATTGGTCTTCCATCAGATGAGACATTGCCATATTTTTGGAGTTCTAAAGAAAATTTTTCAGCCTTTTCTAAAGACGATAAAACTACAACATGATGTATTTTTCTAACCTTTCCACCCTCACTATATACAGTTGAAATTTCTCCAGTTAATATAAATCTAATTCCATTTACCTCTGGAGAATATCCAGGCACTATTTCTTGAGAAAATTCTTTTTTTAGTGAATAAAGCCCAGTTTCCTCTTCTTTTAGATTCTCTTTTAGAAATTTTAGGTATTCTGGGTGGGTTATGTCTCCTGTTCCTAAAAGTTTAATACCTTTTAGTTTAGCCCATAGGGCATAAGTATATGGGTTTGCTTTTTTTGAGGTTGCTCTTGAATATTTGGTGTGTATGTGAATATCAGCAATAAATCTTTGTTTCATTTTTTGTTTTTTAGGTAAATAATAGTTTTTTTATGTCGGTAAAGTTCAAAATAAAAGGTTATAAAAAGGATTAAGATAATAAGTAAAAATAAAAAAATTAAGAAGCTTCTCCAAAAAATAATAACAAACCCCGGAACTATCTGCCAGGGATGTTTAATATAAAGGCCATAAAGTTTATATGTTCTGAAAAAATTATATAAATCCATCTTTATGAAAATGTTGAGAGAAATAAAAAAATAAATTAAGTCAATTAGACTTAAAAATAATATGAGTAATTGAAATAACTTCAACTCTCTATTAAAGTTATTCTCTATGTCTTCAATAATTTTTTCTTCATTAAAAAATTTTTGAAACCATTCTTTTAAATCAAACATTTAAATAAAATAAAACTTTATTTAAAAAAATTCTAGTTTTTTATGGGTCCTTTTAGAAATTTTGAAATTTTTTTAACTAAATAGATTTCTTAAGTAAATAATTTTTGTAGTTTTTTATTTTATTTGATATAGTTTTGTTTATTTATTATTTTTCGTTATAATTTTTATATTTACTACAATAAAAAAATCAAGACAAAAGGAGAGATAAAAATATGTGTCGTATCGCGGGAATGAAGGCAATAAATCCACAGCATCCTAGAGTGATGCTAAAAATGATGGAAGCAATGCAAAAAGGACATGATAATTCTGGTTTTGCTTTAGTTATGCAAGATTTATATGGCATTTTTGAGCCATATAAAAAGTATCCAATGATGTCTCTTGCTGTTACTGATAAAGGACTTGATATAGTAAAAGAATATATGAAAAAAGAAGGTTGGAAAGAAGTTTGGATGTATGAGCCTGAATATCATTATAGACAAGGTCTTAAAATTGAATTAATGCCAAGGTATGTTTATCCTGTATATGATTGGCCGGAAGAAGCTAAAGATATGACACAAGAAGAAAGAGAAGAACTTTTAGTAGATACAAGATTAACATTAAGAAAAATATTAGAAGATGCTAATGAAGGATATATATATTCTTTTTGGCCAGATGTTTTGACATTAAAAGAAATTGGAGATCCAAGGCATATTGGTGAGTATTTTGGTTTATGGGAAGAAGATGATAAATTTGTAGCAAAGATTTTAACAGCACAAGCACGCCAAAATACTAATTACGATATAGTAAGATATGCTGCACACCCATTTTTCTTACAAGGTTATACAGCACTTGCTAATGGAGAAAATACATTTTATCAAAAAAATAAAGATTATTTAAAAAACTTATATAAAGGTTATATTGGTTTTGAATCTGATTCCCAGTGTTTTTTATATACACTTCATTATGTTCATAAAAGATTAAAACTTCCTCTTATTTATTTTAAACATGTTATAACACCTCTTCCTGTTGAAGAAATAGAGAAAAGGGAAAATAAAGATACACTTCTTTATTTAAGAGCATCTTTATCCCATTTAGAAATAAATGGGCCAAATACTATAATTGGGGTTCTTCCTGATGGAACAATGTTCTCAACTCATGATGCTAAAAAATTAAGACCTGTAGTAGTTGGGGGAACAAAGGAAAGAATGTTTATCGCATCTGAAGTTGTAGGTCTTAATGCAGTTTGTCCAGAAAGAGATTGGACAAAAGATATATATACCCATGAAAGAGAAATGGTAATAATAGATAACAATTTGGAGGTACATAGATGGCAGCAATAAATCAAAAAGTATTAGATGATCATTGGCAAGATTATCCATGGGTAATTGAATACGATCCAGATAAATGTGCTTTATGTGGTTCTTGTGTTGCTACGTGTACATTTGGGGCTATAAAGTTTGATACAGTGGTAATAAGAGAAGTAAAAAGTACAAATCCAATTCAACCAGAGCCTCAAGTTGAATTTAAGGTAAGACCTGTTGTGAAGCAAGTTCATAATCTTGCTAATATGTGTAGAGGTTGTGGTTTTTGTGAGAGGGTATGTCCTAATAAGGCAATAAGGCCTGTTAAAAATCCAAGAAATAGATTTAATTTTGTTAGGGCACAATCAGGTAAGCCTTTTAAAAGAGGTGGAAGAAATAATTTACATCCAGAGGTTAGAACACTTGATACAATAAAGATAGGAAGAATATCTCAGATGACAGACCCATCATTGGATTCAGAAAGACATACATTTGATTTAAGAGCACCATTTGGACGAATTTTAGCACCAGATGAAGTAGAGTTTGATGAAAATGGAAGGTTAAAATCTGGAGTAAAACTTCCTCCTGTTAGATGGATTTATCCTATATTAATAGCAGATATGTCAATTGGTGCTTTATCTCCAAGAGCGTGGGAAGCATTAATAATGGCTGTTGCTTATTTGAATGAGGAGTATGGAATTCCTATAAGAATGTCCTCTGGAGAAGGAGGAGTCCCAACAAAACTATTAAGAAGTAAATATATTAAATACTTATTCTTACAAATTGCTTCAGGACATTTTGGTTGGAATAGAATTATTCAAAATATGCCATATATGCAAGAAGATCCAGCAGGAGTTATTATTAAAATAGGTCAAGGTGCAAAGCCGGGTGATGGAGGACTTCTTTTAGCAGAGAAGGTTGCAAAGCATATTCAAGAGATTAGAGGTGTTCCAAAATCAGATCTTTTATCTCCACCAACACATCAAGGACTTTATTCAATAGAAGAGTCAGTACAAAAGATGTTTTTATCATTTAATGCAGCTTTTGGATTTAGAGTTCCTGTTGCTATTAAAGTAGCAGCATCTTCAACTAGTGTGTATGTATATAATAATCTTTTAAGAGATCCTTATCACATTGTAGGAGGATTTCTACTTGATGGTATAGATGGAGGAACAGGGGCAGCAAATGAAGTTAGTTTAGACCATTCTGGACATCCAATTGCTTCTAAATTAAGAGATTGTTATTTAGCAGCTGTAAATCAAGGAAAACAAGGTAGAATTCCTTTATGGGCAGGTGGTGGAATTGGAGCAACAGGTAATTTGGCAGCAGATACAGTTAAGATGATAGCATTAGGGGCAAATGGAGTATTTGCTGGAAAGATTTTCTTACAGCTTATGGGTTGTGTAGGTAGTGAAGATGGAAGATGTAATGCTTGTAATACAGGTTTATGCCCTACAGGAATAACAACCCAAGATCCTCTTTTAATTAAGAGACTTGATGTAGATAAAGCTGCAGAAAGAATTGTTAATTATATATTAGCAACAGATGCTGAAATTAAGAAATTACTTGCTCAAATTGGTAATTCTTCACTCCCAGTAGGAAGAAGTGATGCTTT
>JAMORN010000252.1 GCA_027063545.1 bacterium
GAATAGCTCCAAATTATACATTTAAAGTTGGTGAAGAAGTAGAAATGTTATTTAATATGGATAAGGCTCATTTCTTTGATGTAAATACAGAAGAAAGAATAGTTACAAATAAAGAGGAGTTAGTTAAGGCTTAATATATAAATTAAAAATTAATAAAAAATTTTTTTTTGGGGTTGATTTTATATAAATAAAATTATATTTTATATAAAAAAGGAAAATATATTATAATATATATTCAATACAACATAAGGAGGGGTATTATGTATTTGGAAAAAAATTCATTATATATTTTTCTGTTAATTTATTTAAGCGTTTTAATAATAAGCTGTGGCGGTGAGGGGGATTTAACAGAGAATGATAATTTAAACAATGTAGTAATTTTTGATACAACAAAGTATAATATTTCAGATAGTGATATAGATTTAGATTCGTTGGAGGGTATAATAAAAGATGATCCATTATTTAATATGGTATATATAGAAACAGAAGATTTTATAAGGGGAGATACAAATTTACCTTCTGAAGCATTAGCAGAACAATTGAATAAAGTAAGTTTTTCTTATAACTTTTATATAGATAAAACAGAAATACCCCAATGGTATTATTATGTAATTACCAAAAAAATGCCTCCTAGTTTCTTTATTTATACAGAACAGAACTGGTTTTTACCTGTAGGAAAGTTATCTTTTTATGATGCTGTGTTATTCTGTAATGAAAGAAGTAAATATTATGGTTTAGATACAGTATATTCTTATACAGCAATTAATGAAGACGGAAGTTTAAAAGATTTAAATGCAGATTTTTCTAAAAGTGGATTTGCATTACCAACAGAAGCAGAATGGGAATTTGTTGCTCAAAAAGCTTGGGATGGATATGATGATTCATATATATTTGCAGGTGAGCCATTGACAGGTACATTACCTAAGAAAGTAGAAGAATTACAGCCAGATAAATTAGGTTTATATAATTTATTTGGCAATATGATGGAAATAACCTGGAGTATATATGACGAATATGAATATACATATTATTTAAATCCTGATTTAAAAAATTTAGAGATAAAAGAGGATACAAAAATAGTTGGTAGAGGTGGAAATTGGGGAACAGTAAAATCTCAAATAAATCCAGCATGGAGATTTGCACTGGTTCCAACATCTAGAGAATTATCATATGGTATAAGATGTGTTATAAGAGACTTTAAAGAAGATATTTATAAAGAGATAGTTAATCCAGAAGTGGAGAGTGAAGATAGCTCTTCTGAGGATACTAATATTGATGAACATGTATCTGATTCAACCTCTACAATTATAAATGATTCTACAAATATTATGCCAGAAGATAGTGTAAATTTACCAGATACTACTACAATAGATGATACAACAAGTATTATTGATTCTTTAGAAACAGATTCTACCATTTATATAGATAGTGCTTATGTGGATAGTTTTAGTGTATTACCTATAGATGCATCAAATTTATTTTAATTTAAACTTGTTTTACAAATAAAAAAAATAAGTTATTTTTTAGTATAGTAGAGTATAGAAAAAATGTAAAATCATAACAAAGGAGGAATATTGGAGTTAAAAGATTATATAAGAGATATTCCAAATTTCCCTAAAGAAGGAATAATTTTTAAAGATATAACACCATTATTAAAAGATAAAGAGGCTTTCAGGTATACTATAGAAGAAATGAGTAAATATATTAAAGATGATATAAGATATATAATAGGGCCAGAATCTAGAGGGTTTATTTTTGGTCCTGCAGTTGCTTTTAACGTAAATAAGGGTTTTATACCTATAAGAAAAAAAGGCAAACTACCTTATAAAACAATATCAAAAACATATAGCTTAGAGTATGGAGAAGCAACCCTTGAAATGCATATAGATGCTATAGAGAAAGGAGATAAGGTTGTAATTATTGACGATGTTTTAGCAACCGGCGGTACAATGAAGGCTATAATTGAGATGATAGAATCTCAAGGTGCTATAGTAGATAAGGTTATAGTTTTAATTGAGTTATTATTTTTAAATCCAAGAGAATTATTAAAAGGCTATGATATAGTTTCTTTAATTCAATATTAATAGATAAAAATAAATAGGGGGAGAGTTACTCTTATCTTCTCTCCCTTTATTTTTTACATATATATTGTATTTAAATCAAGATTAGCATAAGCTTCGAGAGTATAATCTTTATTCCAATTCACAGACCATAAGGGATGTAAAACGTTTGCACTAAAAGCAATCATAGCGGCATTATCAGTGCAGTATTTTAAAGGTGGAATGATTATATTATAATTAGGAAATCTTTTATATATTTCCCTTCTTAGAAGACTATTAGCAGAAACTCCACCTACAACTAAAATATTTTTTACCTTTTTTATTTTCACAGCGTTCTCTAGTTTATATAAGAGGGCTTCTATTACTGCCTTTTGAAAACTAGCAGCAATTTTATATACCTCATTTTTATCAGATAACTCCTTATCTTTTATAAAGTAAAGTAAACTTGTCTTTAAGCCAGAAAAACTAAAATCTAAATTACCTTCTTTTTTTAGTCCTATAGGGAATTCGTATGGAGCTTCTATATTTTGAGAGACTTTATCTATAATTGGTCCTCCGGGAAATCCAAGATTAAGGAGTTTAGCAGCTTTATCAAATGCTTCTCCAGCAGCATCATCCCTTGTTTGACCTAATACTTCAAAGTGAATATTATCTTCTGTATAAACAAGAATTGTATGGCCTCCTGAAACAACTAAAGCTATATATGGCACTACTATTTCGTTTTCAATGAAAGCAGCCTGTATATGTCCATATATATGATTTATACCCACAAGAGGCTTTCTTAAACCTTGTGCAAGCCCTTTTGCATAAGAAACCCCAACAAGTAGACTCCCTATAAGTCCGGGGCCATTGGTTACAGCAACAGCATCAATATCCTTTAAATCTAAATTGATAGTATTTATTAACTTTTTTACTAGTACATCAAGGAGTTCTATATGTCTTCTTGAGGCTATTTCTGGAACAATACCACCAAAGTCCTTATGTTCAAGATGCGTTTGAGTACCAACAGCTAAAACATCACGTCCTTTTACTATAGCTACACTTGTTTCATCACAACTAGTTTCTATAGCAAGAGTTAATATGTTTTCCACATCAGTCATATATAACTCCTATTTTATAATAATTTTAAACCTTTTAGGATAACTTCTAAACCAGTTTATTTCTTTAAATGGAGTTATTATAGCTGGTACTTCGTAATTATACTCTTTTGCTTTAGAAAAATCAACAGTTATATTAAAGTCATTCTTATCTAAATATGAGACTATATCATATCCTCCACTAACTTCCAAAGTCATTGTTGGAGGAATAATCTTTACTCTATTTTTATATTTTGGAGGGACGTTTATTATTTGTACAGGAATATCTTTTATCACTTTTACTATTTCTTTCTGAATAAAGAATTCAACTCTTACACTATCAGGAAATATCTCCACATTATATAAAGAAGGCTTTTTTATTGGTAAAAATAAAATAGTTGTATCATCAAATTCTTTATTAGCAGGAGGAGCTTCTATAAATAATGTTTTTATCTTTCTTATATTTTTTCGAGGTCCTATAATTGTAGCCTTTCTAGGATATATATTTATATTTCCTACTAAAATATAACCTGTTTTTATCTTTATATTAATCTCAGGATTTATTTCAATTTCTTTTTTAGATATAGGAGAAAGTTCAATTTTTATGATATTATTTTCAAGATAATAATAAGCTAAATTTAAATTATGAGGGAATATGATATTTTTTTTGTCTATTATTATAATATTTTT
>JAMORN010000253.1 GCA_027063545.1 bacterium
GTGTTTGATTTTTGAAAATTTAAAAAATTTTAACAATGTATAATTCAAAGAAAATTAAATCCTAACCTACTTTTATCTTTAACTAGCAACTTGAGTTATTATACTTCATTCGATATTGGATCGATAATCTATAGAGTATAGAATTTGTATAACTCTTGCTAAAACTAATGGTAATAAAGGAATTTTCAATTCATATAACAAGTTGGATATTATATATGGAGCCTTAAAATAAGAAAGAGCATATTTATCTTTTAAATATCGGAAAAATATACGTTTTTACTAGTGTTTTTAATGTTATCTGATATCATTTTTGGATATTAACGAGGTGATTTTTTTCATTAATTTTTTCGTTGAATCTTCCCAACAAAACGATTTTACTCTTTCTAATCCTTTTTTTATTAATATATTTTGCAATTTTTTATTTTTTAAAACTGTTTCCATACCTTTGGCAATATCATCAGTATTATAAGGATTAACATAATAAGCTGCATCTCTACAAACTTCCGGCAAAGCAGCTATGTTTGATACTATAACAGGTAATCCACATGCCATTGCTTCTAAAGCAGGAATACAAAAACTTTCAAATTTTGAGGGTAAAACAAAAATTTTTGCTTTGTTATATAATTTTATCAATTTATTTTCGTCTGATATATGTCCAGTTAAAATAATATCCTTTCTATTTAAATCAATTGAACCCATTCTAAAATTTTTTTTATTGGTTCCTCCAACTAATATTAATTTATAATCTTTAAAATATTTACTTTTTTTTTTCAAAGTCATAAAAGCCTTAACCAAAGCATCTATATTTTTTAAAGGATGTAAAGTAGCTACTGATAAAATCCAATTTTCTTTTTTTAAATTTAAGGGTTTAAACTTATCACTTACAGCATTATAAATAACAGTAATTTTATCTTCGTTTATGTTTAAGTTTTTTGAAATATCTTTTTTTGAGAAATTACTTACGGTAAAAATATGTAAAGAGTTATGTGCTATTCGAGGTATAAGAAATTTATAGTAATAATAGAATTTTTTCGTAACATATTCTGGAAAATGTAAAAAACTAATATCATGTATAGTTACAAATTTTTTTTTATAAAGTAGCGGGGCAGTGTTTACTAGGTTTAGTAAATAAGGATTTCCTAATTTCTTTAAAATTAAAGGTAGTTCTACTTGTTCCCAAAGATGCCCCGTTAAACTACCAACTGTTTCAACCTCTAATACCTTAGCAATTTCTTTTTGAATTATATTTTTTGGTGCAAGAAATTTTACATCTGGAAAAGATTCCTTTATACACTTTGATATTTCCATAGCAAATCTCTGAGTACCTGTTGTTTCTTGAGTAAGAAACCTTGCATTAACAACTAAATTCATGACGAAACCCAATATTAACTGCCATTTTTATCTATAAACTCAAATAATTGTATATTTAAAAGCTATATAAAAAAAATTCTTAAAGGTTTAAAATTAAAAGCTTATTATTTTGTTTCTTACAAATTAAAAATTTTTTACTTTAAACTTTAATACTTATAAAATTCTCTCAGGCAATTTGCACAAACATCAACTCCTAAATTTTTCAAAGTAGTAGCTAATTCTCTTACATTTTGTTCATTTAACTCATTCAAAAATTTGATGAGATAAACTTTGTTTGATAATAAAAAATTTATTTCTACATTATAAGTTTCCCTCAAGCTAACTTATTTACATACGGAAATACTTTTACCTTTCTTAAAAATATGAATTTTATTTACCGTCATAAAAATAACGAAATTCATATTCCGCTACTTATCCTTCCCTCCGAAAATTTTTTATATTTAGAATTACTACAAATGATAAATATAATCGATATTTCTAAATTTGCAAGATTCAAAAATAAAAAAGTATCTTAAATATCTATTAAAAAGAATAGCTAAAGCAAAAATAGGATATCCATCAAAGTAACTAGTACCTCTTACAAAGCAAGATATAAATCCAAATAGAAAGAATATTTTCATTATATTAATTTTATTATATCTTTTTAGTAAAGATAAAAAGTAGATAACAGCTGTAAATAAAAACAATAAACCAATGTACCCAAATTCTCCAATAATTTTGAATGCAATAGATGAACCATCGTTTGCATTCAGATCATACAAAATTTTATTCAAATGACTTACCACAACATAATCATTTAAAAATTCTAAGTTTAAAAATCCTACTCCTAGAGGAAAATGTTTCAATGCATATTTAGCCATCTCAAGGCCTTTTAAAAATATCAATGCAGATAGATTCTTTAAATTACTATCTGATATCTCTGCGTTATACAGACCATAGAGTAAACTAAAAAACCTTTCTTTTACAGCAGGTATTTTAAATATAGCAATTATGGCAATAATAAAAATTATGATTCCAAATATAATATTTTTTATAGTAACCCTTTGGAAAAATAAAAAAATAATAGCGAATAATAGCAGGACAACTAATGTTGATGAAGGAGATAAAAGCAAAGAGAAAATTAATATATAAAATGTTTTTTTACCTAGGTAACGATAAAAAAAATTTTTATTATAAAGATATAAAAATAACAAAGGTGTTAATGATATAACCAAATGAGAAGGTTCTGCAAATAAACCTGGTACACGCTGTAATTTCCATACGTATGGATATCCGCTATGGAAAAATCCTAGTTTCGATAATACTAGTTGAATTATTTGAGTAGTAAACTGCAAATATAAAAAGTATTTTATATATTTAAAAAATATCCTTTTAGCATACTCTGATCTGAAAAGCAAAAGAAGATATTTTCTTACTAAAACAACTAAAATAGAAAAAATAAGCAAACCTACAAATGTTCTTGAAGGTTTTACTATATGTACTCCTTGAAGTTTCTGAAGAAAAGTAAAATATATAAGATAAATAAAAAGAAAAAAGGTAAGTAATATTTCTCTTATTCTTAGTTTTATAACAAAAACCCCTGGAAAAGCCAGAAGTAATAAATAGGAGGGTACAGTAGCTACTAAAAGTCTTATTTGAATATCCCATAAAAATATGATAGATGATAAAAAAAGCATAGAAAATTTTATTTCCGCTGCTGATTTGTTTTTACATATCATTTTAAGATCAAGTACCTTTTTATTATTCCTTTTAGTAACGCAACAAAATACTCATAAATTAAGCTAATAATATTTCTATCAGTATGCAAGAGTTTTGCTATTAAAGTTTCCCTAAAAACGAGGGGGTTTCTTACACTAACTCCGTTAACATCAGCCTTAACTGTAATTTTATTTAAAAAAAGAGCATTTAGTCTGTCTTTAGGTCTTAACAGTAGCTCATAATCGCCTGCTATTTTAAAATACTTATTAAAAATCCCGTATTTATTAAAAAGTTTTCGAGAATGAAAAGAACCTATATGAGCTACATTCATATATTTTCTAAATACTTTCCAATCCCAAGCTTCCCCAATAATGTTTTTACCTAGTTTAATCTTCGAAGAAATATATAAAGGATCCCTTTTCTCTTTATGTTCTAAAATAGTTAGAACATAATTAAATACTGCCTCATTATCATAAATGTCACCTGCTCCTAAAAAAGATATCCAGTTTGATAAAAATAATTTCAAGCCTTTATTCCAGGCATCATAAATACCTTCATCACTCTCGCTTATCCAATAATCTATATAATTTTCATATCTCCTTATTACATCTAAGGTTCCGTCAGTAGAACCTCCGTCTATAACTATATATTCCACATTTGGATAAGTTTGGTTAATAACACTTTTTATAGTTTTTTCTAAACCGTCTTTGTTATTTAATACTACTGTTACCA
>JAMORN010000254.1 GCA_027063545.1 bacterium
TATGAAAACATAAGAGTTTATAAGTATTGGAATTATATAAATAGAATTGTAATAAGATTTAGGTGCAAAAATACTAACTATTTCTGGAGTAAATATAAGAAATATAAACACAATAGAATAGATAGAGATACTAAGTTTATTTATAATCTTATCTATATCTTCATATTTTTTTTCTGAGAGAGATGAATATAAAAAAGGAAGCCATATTTTAGTCATAGCGAGTATAATTGTATGGATTACAGCAGAAATTTGATAGCCTAAAGCATAGAGACCTGTAGAAGTTAATCCTACAAACTTATTTAACATAATTTTATCAGCTTGTGCTATAATTAAAGTAGAAAGAGAATGGGGAATTAAAGGAGCTGAAAAATTAAAAGCTTCTTTTAGATAATTTAATTTTATTTTAAATTTAGGTTTTATTTTTATAAGGGAATAGAATGCTAAAAAGAAATAAGTGAAAGAAATCCCTAATATACGAGCCATATATCTGTTTTTTTCCTTAAAAATTGTATAAATAAGGATTAAAAAGAGAATTAATCCTATTAAATTTTGTAAAATATATAATTTATTATAGGAAGTACTTTCTTTTTTTCCCATAAGATAAGAGAGATATAATTGGAAAAATGATGCAAATCCAGCAGTTACAAGTCCCCATAAATAAATGTTATTATCTATATTTAAATAAATTTTAAAAAATGAAGCAAAACCAAAATAAAAAACGAAAATTGTTATAGGAATAAATACTATTAGAAATGATATTATAGAATCTAAAAAAGAATAGTAATCTATTTCTTTTTCATAATAAAATCTAGAAATAGCAGATCTTAAATTTAATGAAATGATAATAGAAAAAATAGTAAACACAGACATAAAAATAGAAACTTTTCCATATTCATTAACAGGTAAGAGTCTTGTAAGTATTGCAATGGTGAGAAGCCCTAAAAATTTATTAAATAATTCACCAGAAAGATATTTAGAGAAATGTTTAAAGAAGCTTAAAGAAGTCTCGTCTTTAAAGACTTTTTTTAATGATAACTTAACCATTTACTTTTCCTATCTCTTGAGCAGGATGGCCAGCTACAATTGTTTTTGGAGGAACATCTTTAACAACAACACTACCAGGCATTATTATAGATCCCTTCCCAAGTCTTACGCCCATTAAAATTATAGATCTATCACCTATCCAAACGTTATCCTCAACAATAATATCCTTTATTATATAAGTACTATCATAAGGAATCGCATTTCCTGTTTTATAGTTATGAATATCAGAGATAAAAATTGTTTTACTATTTATTTTTACATTATTGCCTATAATAATATTTCCTTGTCCTTTAAATTTAACCTCTTCTAAATATACATTATTACCTAGAACTACCTTATTTGTAAAATAACAACTCCCCTTTAATACCAAATTCTTTTTACTTCCCTTAGCGCGTTTTAATCTCCATTTATTTAAAATAGATGTTAAAATTCCCATTAATGGACTTTTCCTTCCTTTTTTAATTTTTCAAAATGTTCTATGTCTCTATACTTAAACACCTTAGCAGGATTGCCCCCGGCAATTGCATATTTAGGAATATCCTCCATAACAACACTTCCAGCCTGAATAATAGCGCCTTCTCCTATTTTTACTCCTCCAAGTACTATAACCCTATCTCCAAACCAAACAAAATCTTCTATTATAACATCTTTTTTTTCAATCTCACCTTTATCATTTGGATATTCTGTAACAATTAAACACTCCTGTCCAGAATGAAAATAATCACCAATTATAACTTTCCCTTTTCCTTTTATAACCATTCCATTAAATCCTACATTTTTCCCTAAATAAGTATTACCATTAAACTTAGAATAAAAATTAACAAAAACAGGACCTTTTTTCTCTTTTATCCCCAAACTTGCTATAAAAGTATAAAAAAACCGCCTTATTTTTCTTATTATTTTTTTGATAATCATAATATTTAAAAAGATATTCTAAAACTAACTAAAGTTTTCATAAATATACTTAAATAAGTTCTCAAGATGAGGGGTTAAGTTAATATTTCTTCTTGCCATCATTTTACGAGCATCTTCAATTGCTTTTTTTAAAATATACTTTTCTTTAAGTCCCCATGCAAAGTTTGGAATATATTTAGGAAGTAGTTCTCCAGATGAAAATACATTTGCACTAAAACCAACAATAGTTCCAGAATTGATAGATGAATTTATTGCAAATTTAGCATAATCTCCAACTATTACTCCCAAAAATTGCATATCTGTTTTTGTTTTAGTTTTCCCATTTAATATAACATTAATATAACTATAATTATTTTTTAAATTAGAGTTTGATGTTCCTGCCCCAAAATTTACCCATTTACCAATATAGGAGTGGCCAATAAACCCATGATGAACCTTATTAGAAAAAGAATGAAAAATAGAATTTGAAACCTCACCGCCTATTTTACATTTATAATGAATAGATGTGCCTCCAAATATTTGAGTATGAGGCTTTATATAGTTTTCTTCACCTATAAAAGCAGGTCCTTTAATGAATGTAAAAGGCTCAATCTCTGTATTTTTTCCTACAATTACAGGCCCATTTGTTGCATCAATAACGGTATATTCTCCAATCTTTACATTCTCATCAATAAAAACAATATTTTCTTTTTTTATTATTATACTATTATCAATAGGAGATTTAATATCATTTTTATAAAAAACATTAAAATCTTTTAAAATATATTCCCCGTTTATTTTTATAATATCCCAAGGATATTTTATCTCAAAAAAGTCGGTTCTTTTAGTCTCTATTTTTGGTAATTCTTCCATAAAGAATTTAGAAAGAAAATCAGGCACTTTTTTTAAGTTTTCTTTAGAAACTCTAATATAACTAACAGTCTCCCCCTGTATTCCTATTTCATCATTACCCATAACAGGAATAGGTTCATTAGTTACAATTCTTCCATTTATAAATAAATATCTATCAGCATTAGGATCTAAATAGTTAATTTCTATAGCATATTTTTCATATAATAGATTTCTTAAAATTTTTCTTGTAAATATACCAAGTTCATATTGAGGATATAATTTTTGAAGTCTTTTAAAATTAGACATAGTTCCTATCTTTAAATCAAAAACAGGACGGGTTAATGTTAAAGGATAGAAATTTTCAACAAAATAATCTTCAAAGATAATTATTTGGGTTGTCATATTTACCTCCTTTCTATATTAAACCCTTCTTTTATATTTATTTAAAATAAACTTTTTTATTTTAATGTTAAAGTGTATTTTTATATTAAAGGAGGAAAAACTTATGACAGATTGGCGAATAGAGAAAGATTTTTTAGGTGAAGTGAAAATACCTAAAGAAAGATATTGGGGAATTCATACCCAAAGAGCATTAAATAATTTTCCATATAATAATAAAAAAATTCCTTTTGAATTTATTCAAGGAATTGTTTATGTAAAAAAAGCAGCTATTTTAACAAATTGGGAGTTAGAATTTATTGACGATAAAATAAAAGATGCTTTGATTTTGGCATGTGATGATATTTTAGAAGGGAATTTAAAAGAGGAATTCCCCCTTGATATACTTCAAGGTGGTGCTGGAACATCTTTAAATATGAATATAAATGAAGTTTTAGCAAATAGAGCATTGGAAATTTTAGGGTATGAAAAGGGAAGATATGATATTATCCATCCTATAGAAACTGTTAATAAAAATCAATCAACAAATGATGTAGTCCCAACAGGGCTAAGGGTAGCAAGTCTATTTTTACTTGATAAACTATCAGAAAAAATAGCAAAACTACAAGGAGCTTTTCAGGTAAAAGAAAAAGAGTTTACAAAAATCCTAAAGATTGGAAGAACAGAACTTCAAAGCGCAGTACCAATAACCTTAGGAATGGAATTTTCCGGATATTCAGAAGCAATATCAAGGGATAGATGGAGGGTGTGGAAATCTCAAGAAAGAATAAGGGTTTCTAATTTAGGAGGAACTGCAATTGGAACAGGTATAGCAGCAGATAGGGATTATATTTATTTGGTGATAGAAAAATTAAGAGAATTAATAAACCTAAATATTTCAAGAGCAGAAAATTTAATTGGACAAACTGCTTTTATAGATGACTTTGTTGAGGTATCAGGAATACTAAAAGCACATGCTTCTAATTTAATAAAAATTTCTAATGATTTAAGGCTTCTTAATCTACTTGGAGAGATAAAACTTCCTCCACGACAAACTGGCTCATCTATTATGCCATCAAAGATAAATCCTGTGATTTTAGAGAGTATTATTCAAAGTGGAATTAAGGTGATTTCGAATGATAAAATAATAACAGAAACAGCAAGTTTTTCCACACTTCAAATAATTGAATTTCTACCTCTTTTAGGTTCAACTATGATAGAATCATTAAAGATGCTTATTGTTGCAAACGAGATTTTAACAGATTATGTTTTGGAGATAAAAGCAAATGAGAAGAAATGTTTAGAAAATCTTATTAATTCTCCAACATTAATAACTCTTTTTATACCAATTATAGGTTATAGAAAGGCAGAAGAACTAATAAAAGAATACTATAACACCCAAACAAATATTTCTATAGGAGAGTTTTTTAAACAGAAATTAGGTGAAGAGGTATTTAATAGAGTTTTAGATCCTTATTATATAACCTCATTAGGATATAGAAGAGATTTAATTGAAAAACTTAAACAAAACCTCAAAAATAATATATAAGAAAAAAATTTTTAAATTTTATTTTGTAAAAATTATTTTATTATATTAAATTAATTACAAAATTAGATATATCTAAAAAAGAGAGATTTTCATGAGAATAGGTATTGATTTAGGTTCTACAACAACAAAGGTAGTTATAATAGATAGAAATGATAACATAATATACAAAAAATATGTTAAACACAATGGATATCCAATAGATGTTCTTTTAAGAATTCTTGAGACAGTTCCAAGCGAGATTGTCGTTGACAGAGAATTTTCTATTAGTATTACTGGTAGTGCAGGAATGGGGCTTTCTGAGAGAGCAGGTTTTGATTTTATTCAAGAGGTAATAGCTCTTTCAAAAGGGGTTAGAAAGTTATATCCAAATGCAGAGGCTATTATTGAGATTGGTGGAGAAGATGCTAAATTTGTCTATTTCTCTTCTTCAGGTGTTCCAGAAATGAGAATGAATGGGAGTTGTGCAGGTGGAACAGGTTCTTTTATAGATCAGATGAGGGTACTTCTGGATGTTTCTTATGAAGAGTTAGATGAGATGGCAAAACACTCTACAGAAGAGTTAACAATAGCATCTCGTTGTGGCGTTTTTGCAAAAACTGATGTTCAGGCTCTTTTAAATCAAGGGAAATCTAAGAATGATATAGCATGGGCAATATTTAAGGCAGTTGCTTTACAGTATATATCAACTTTAATAGCAGGGGTTGAGATAAAAAAGGATGTAATATTCGCTGGAGGTCCTTTGAATTTTTATTCACAACTTATAAGAGCATTTAAAGAACTTTTAAAAATCGGTGGTGAATTTATATTACCCAAAGATGCCAATATTTTAGTAGCTTATGGAGCAGCACTTTCTTCTGATTTATCTAAAAGATATACTTTTGAGTCTATTATAGAAAAAATAAGATATTCTAAATCAAAGATTAAAATAGAACCAACTTTAGATCCTTTATTTACAAATAAAAAAGAGTATGAAGAATTTAAGAAAAGGCATGAAAAAAATAGTATAGCCTATACAAAAGAAATATCAAAAGACGAACCTTTATTTATGGGGATAGATGCAGGATCAACAACCACAAAACTTGTAATTATTAATGAAAAAAAGGAAATTGTAGGGGAATTTTACAAAAATAATGAAGGAGATCCTATTGGTGTAGTAAAAGAGGCTTTTAAGAAATTTAAAAAATACATGCATCAAGTTAAAAGTATTTTTGTTACAGGATATGGGGAGGAGTTAATAAAGCAAGCTTTTAAGTTAAATGGTTCTATTGTTGAAACATTTGCCCATTATAGAGCAGGATTAGAGTTTAATAAGGATATTGATTTTATTTTAGATATAGGAGGGCAGGATATAAAAGCAATAAAAATAGTTGATGGTTTTATTGAAAATATAGAATTAAATGAAGCTTGCTCCTCAGGTACAGGCTCTTTTATTGAGACATTTTCTAAAACAATGGGATTTTCGTTAGATGAATTTGTGGAAAAAGCGCTTTTTGCTAAAAATCCGATAGATTTAGGGACTCGTTGTACGGTTTTTATGAATTCTAAGGTTAAGGATGCTTTAAGAGATGGATACTCTCCTGAGGATATAGCAGCAGGACTTTCTTATAGTGTTGTAAAGAATGCCTTATATAAGGTTATTAGAATAACAGATATTTCTCAACTTGGAGAGAATATTTTAGTTCAAGGCGGTACTTTTAAGAATGATGCAGTTTTAAGAGCTTTTGAAAAATTAACAGGTAAGAATGTTATAAGAGTAAAAGAGGCTCATATAATGGGAGCCTATGGAAGTGCTATTTATGCGTTAGAGGAGTATTTAAAAGAAGGGAGAAAAGAACTTTTTAGGTTTGATGAGCATATTTTAAAAGAGGAGATTGTAAAAGATAAAAAAACATTAACTTGTAAAGGGTGTGGAAATTTTTGTAATGTTACAATGTTTATTTTTAATAATGGAAGAAAGTTTTATACAGGAAATAAATGTGAAAGATTTTTTACAAATCAAGATAGAGCAGAGATTGTTGAGCCAAACTTTTTTAGAGAAAAGTATAGAATATTTTATGAGGATGTTATTAATGATAAAACAATTGTGTGTGATAGAGAAAAACCTAAGGTTGGTATTCCTTTAGTTCTTGAGATATTTGAGCATTTTCCTTTTTATTACTATTTATTTAAAAAACTTGGTTTTAGGCTTGAGGTAAGTCATTGGACCACTGAAAGTATATATCAAAAAGGTATAACATCTATCGTTGTAGATAATATATGTTTACCAGCAAAGGTTGTTCATGGACATATTGTTAATCTTATAGAAAAAAATGTTGATTTTATATTTTATCCATTAGTTCAATATGAAGAAAAACAAGATAAAGATGCTTTAAATGCCTATAATTGTCCTGTTGTTACAGGTTATCCTGTTGTTATTGATAATGTTTTTCATAAAAAGATAAAAATAGAGTATCCAACTGTTAGTTTTGTAGATAGAAAATTACTTTTTAAATCGTTACAAAACTTTTTTGAGAAATATGGGGTAAAAAAGGGAGAATTTAAAAAAGCATTCGATTTTGCTTCTCAAAAGGAGAGAGAGTTAAGAGATAAATATTTAGAATTAGGTTATCAAATAATAGAAAAAGCCAAAAAAGAGAATAAACCTCTTATAATAATAGCAGGAAGACCTTATCATATAGATCCTTTTATTAATAAGGGTATATTTGATATTGTTAATTCTTTAGGGGGTTATGCAATAAGTGAAGAAGTGGCTGCAAGTTTATATAAAGGCGACTTATCTCCAGTTGTTGCTTTAACTCAATGGACTTATCATAATAGAATGTATAAAAGTGTCCTTTGGGCAAGACAGTTTGATTATAAAAAGGTTGCTGTGCTTCAAGTAACAAGTTTTGGATGTGGCCCTGATGCAGTGACTGTTGATGAAATGAAGGGTCTTGCTAGAGAAGGTGGAATTTTGTATATGAATATAAAAATAGATGAAATGGTAAATTTAGGAGCTGTAAAGATTAGATTGAAGAGTTTATTCTATACATTAAATTCTGGTCATAAATTAACTCCTAAAAAGAGAAAGGTTGCAAGAAGGTATAATAAAGATAAGGATCCAAAAGTTATTATAGCTCCTTATTTTCAAGAAATTTATAATGAAGTAATAAAAGGAGGTTTTGAAAGATTAGGATATAAAATTATAATGCCAGAAAAACAAACAAAAGCTTCTATTGAAGAAGGACTTAAATATGTAAATAATGATATGTGTTATCCAGCAATAATAGCTATAGGAGATATTATTTATCAATTAAAAAATTTAGATTTTAAACCTTCTGAGATTGCTGTAGGTTTAACAGAAACAGGAGGGCAGTGTAGAGCCTCTAATTACTCTTTACATTTAAAGAAAGCAATAGTAGAAGCAGGATTTGGGGATATACCAGTTGCTGTTTTAAATACAGCAGCAGGGAATGACGATTTTAAATTCAACAAACTAAGTCTATTAAGAATTTTTTCTATAGGTTTTAATATAGCAGATGCAATTAATAGAATGAAATTGTCTACGAGACCTTATGAGAAAAATAAAGGAACAACAGATAAATTAGTAAAAGAACTTTCAAAAGAACTTCAAAGTTATATGTTAGAAGGTGATTTAACACCTAGAGGAATGAAGAAATTCTTAAAAAAAGCAGTTAATGCTTTTAATGATGTGGATGTTTATAATAGGAAATTTGAGAGAGTAGGTATTGTTGGTGAAATATATTTAAAAACAAATGATTTTAGTAATAATTTTATTATTAGATATTTAGAAAATAAAGGATATGAAGTAGAGCAACCTGGATTTATAAAATTTTTAGAGTCAGATTTTTTTTCAGTTATGTTTAATTTGAAAAATAATATAAGAAAGGAAATAAAAAAAATAATAACTACTTTTGCCATGAATCAAACAATGGATTTCTTTTTTAATATAGCAGATAAGGAGCTTCAATATTATAAAAGATATAGGAAAGAAGAACCTTTAAAAAATGTTATTAATGAGAATATAATAACGATGGCAATTCAATGTGGAGAAGCTTGGCTTTTACCTTTGGAAATTTCTGTAATGGCAAAGAAAGGGATAAAATATATAATTTCATTACAACCATGGGGATGTATATCTAATCATATTATAGCAAAAGGTATGGTTACTAAAATCAAAGAAATATTTCCAGATATAAACTTCACCTATTTTGACTACGAAAGTAGTAGTACAAATGTTAATATTTTTAATAGATTAGAGTTGTTTTTGAGTATGAAGTAGGAATTTTTTTAACATCAAAAAAATTATAAATTATTCTTGCAACATTTCCATTAAATTTATTGGTTTTGGTAATACTTGAAAGCCTTGAGGAGTTTTACCTGTTTCAAATATTGTTTGCCAATATTCATAATTTTGTTTTCCACCAAATACAGTATTGGAAAGTTCTTTATTCACCCATATAGGTAAATTTTTTAGATTTTTAATAAATATTTTTATTTTATCCCACAAAGGTTCTGGAAAATTATACTGAAATAATTTATTCTCATCAATAGGTTTTCCTTGCATTATAAAATAGTTTTTTATTATTTGAGCAATATATTTTAACCAATTATAAATAATTTCTTCTTTACTCATTCTATAAGCTATTAGATGATCTTCTGGAATATTTTCTCCTTTTTGTATTCTATGTTCAATTCTATATGTTCCAATATCTGGATCGAATTTCCCAATATATATTTCTTCTGCTATAATATTCATAAGTTTAAGTATTTGTTGTTTTTCTAATTCTCTTGGATTTTCTCCTTCTTCAAGTCTATAATTTATTGGTGTATGAAGAGTATCTCTATAGATAAAGAAAGAATAAAATGTTTTTTCAATAGTACTGTAAGAAAGAGGTTTTTCTTTACCTCTTCCTCCGAAATCAATAAATTCTTTTAATTTATTTTCAGGATTATGAGTTATCCAATCTCTTATTGAGTCCAAAATATATTTTTTCATCTCTTTAGATTCACCTTTAAAATATTTTACTAAATCTGCTTCAGAAAAATTGTAATCGTCTTCTGGAAGACCACGTTCTTTTTTATATCTCTCAACTCTTTCTATATAAAGTTGACTTCCAAGATGTCTTTGAACAGATTTATCAAAAGCTATTTGTCTTAATGTTGTTCCAGCATTTGTATTTGCAGTAAGAAGTATATCCAAATTTGGGTTTAAAAATATTCTTACAGGGAGTTCTCTTACATTTAATAAAATTTGAGCAGCTGCTTTATGTTGTCCATCAAAAATTTTTATTTCTGATGATCCACTTTGTGAGAAAATATATCCTAATGAAATATGTAATTGTGGACGTTTTAAAAAGAATTCTTTTATTAATTTAAAAATGTTTTTGCCAATAGAACGTGGATTAATTCGTTCATCATGATAAAGATATTCAATTGGAAAAACACCAAAAAAATATTTAAAACCACTTAAGTTATCTTCATATATTCTAGCCTCATATATTTTATTGTCTCCTATTTCAGAAAACGAATACTTTATTACCTCTCCTTCTATTTTAAATTTTAATCTATAGTTAGCCCCATTATATTCTTTTAATATATCGCCAAGATTAGGTGCTTGTCCTTTTGTTTCTAATGTTTTTTCTGTTATTTTATTAAATTTATTTAATATTCTTGCAATTCTTAAATCAGCATCTTGTTTAGAGCGATTACATGAATAATGAGTTATTGCAAAGTTAGAAGGATCGTCTTTTCCCCCTAATTTTAATGGAATTACATGATCAATATCTATAGAGTGAATATTTAAATCTATGGGTTCTTCACATATAAAACATTTATAATTTTGATTTTTTAATAAAGTTTTAATAAGATCGTTTCTTTCTTCTGATGATAATCTACTTAAATATAAAGATCCCATATTCCCTCCTATTTTACAATGACTTTTAGTAATATTATCTACTTTCCCTTTATCTCCCTCAAAAACTCTAAAGTTGCTACATACTTATCAATAAATGAAACAAGCCAACTCTCTTTATATTTAGGTATTAAATAAAATGTTAAAGGCCACATGTGTTTTAAAATAATATCCTCTTCCAACTTACTTATAGAAAAATACTTTTTACTATTTTCTAAGGCAACCTTAGGATGCCAAAAACCATGAAATCTTTTTATCTTTCCTGTTTTAGGATCAATATATCCTTTTCTCCAATCATATAAAAAAAAATCATGAAGTATTGCGCCTCTTGTTAAAGCATATATATTCTTCCATTTTAATTTTTTACCTATTAAATAGCTTATAAATGCTACTCTTCTTGAATGATGGTATATAGATCTATCATGATGTTTAATTTTTTTAGTTTTTATAAAAACCTGATTAGAGATTATATCTTTTATTATTGGGAAGAATTCTTTTTTAGCTATAATAAACTTATTTTTATCCACATTTATTATTTAATAATACTATTATAAATCTCTTTTATATTTTTATCTATAGTGTTTTTGATAGAAAGAACTTTATTTTTATGAGTTATATATTTATAGTAAATCACATCTTTATATTGATTTTTTAATCTTTGAACTTGAATTTTATATTTTTCAATAGAATTATCCAAATTTAGCAATAAATAGAGTTGAGAGAATACGCCTTTTTTATTTAAGATATAGAGAGTAGTTATAATAGTATCAGATATCATATAGAAAGAAAGTAGAAAATTGAGAGAGATTATTTGATAGAAGTCTAAATATTGAATTATATTATTAATAAATGGATGAATAATTTTTAAAAGAATTATAGAAAGTACTGCCCAATATAGAGAATATAAAGCACATATCCTACCATGTAAATTTAGAAAACGATTGGAATAATCCCATAGTTTTATGTTAAAAATATTTTCTAATAAGAAAGCTCCGATATA
>JAMORN010000255.1 GCA_027063545.1 bacterium
CTATCCCTGTGGCTAAAATTGTATATATTAAAATTTTTTCAGCAAAAGAAATTCCTATATTAGATAGAAAGTTGTCTATTGATAAAATTGCTATAGTTCCAAATCCATATATAGGCACAAAAGGTCCAAAAAGAAAACCTCTATTAACAAGTTTTTTACTTGTAAAATATACATAAGAAACCTCTATAATCCACCCTAAAAAGCTATATATAAAGAAATACAATAAAAAAAGTTCAAATTTTAGAGAAATTATATCTATTTCCATATTATTAAAATATAAAAAATTAAAAAGGTAAGTCAATATTTATAGAAATATCTTTAATAGTTGGAAATTTATTTTTTATATTATTTATAATATCTGATAAAATCTTTTCATTTCTTTTTTCTGTCTCTAAATTTAAATCAAAAATAAGATTAAAGTATCTGTTGTTTCCAACAATTCTTATATCATGAGCAGATTCTAAACAAGGATATTTTTTGGATAGTTCATTTTTTATGTAATTTGAAATAGCATTGTATAAAGGATGATCTCTATTTATAGGATCTATATGAACAACAACATGACCAGGAAATTTTGATTTTACATCTAATTCTATCATATCAGAGAGATTGTGAGCTTCTGTTAAACCCATATTATCAGGAATTTCTATATGAAATGAAATATTATATACTCCTCCAAAGTTATGAACAACAATATCATGTATCCCTAAGACTTTATCGTATTTTTTAATAATCTCTTTTATTTCTTTAATAATTTCTGGATTTTCGTTTGCTGTTATTAAAGGTGTAGATGACTCTATTATTAACTCATAAGATACATGAAATAAAAATAAAGATACCAAAATACCAGCTATTGCATCAGCATAAATAAAACCAAACTTAGACGCAAAAATTCCTATAATTACTATAATTGTAGATAAAGCATCACTTCTATGATGTTGTCCTTCTGCTATTAAAGAAGGAGAATTAGATTCTTTCCCCAAATATATAGAAAGCCGTGCCATAAACTCCTTTATAAATATTGTTGATATAACCAAAACTAACCCAATATTATCTAACTCTATAGGATTTGGATCCTTGAATTTTAAAATAGATTCCTTTAAAAACTCTAGCCCCACCACAAATATTAAGGTAGCAATAATAATAGATGAAATCAAATCAATTCGTCTATGACCAAATGGATGATTTTTATCAAACCCCTTATTTGATATTTTTGCTGTTACTAAAACAATAACAGAAGTAACAACATCAGATAATGAATGAACACCATCCGCTATTAAAGCAATACTATCTGATAATATCCCATAAAATATCTTTATAACAGAAATTAAAATATTCCCTAAAATACTTAATATACTTTCAAAATACCCCGCTTTTTGGGGGTCTTTCGCATCTATTGGGATTATATACTTAAAAAAACTCATATTTAAATCCTCTTATAAATTAAAAAAATAAAAAAAGCCCGAAGAGGCTTAAATATACCAATCACCTCCCGGGCTTTCTATTCATTTCCTATATTTATAAATTTCTATTTTTTATTATTAATCCAACTCATTTTACTTCTTAACTCTTTTCCAACTTTTTCAATTAAGTGTTCTTCTGTCATTCTATATCTAGCATTAAATTCTGGTCTTCCAGCTTCATTTTCTAAAATCCATTCTTTTGCAAATTTACCAGTTTGGATATCCTCTAAAGCCTTTTTCATTTTTTCTTTAACATCCTTTGTTATAATCTTAGGACCAACTGTTAATGCTCCATATTCTGCTGTGTCAGAAATAGAATAAAACATTCCTTCAATTCCCTTTTCATATAATAAATCAACAATCAACTTAACTTCATGAAATGTTTCAAAATAAGCAACTTCTGGTTTATATCCTGCTTCTACTAAAGTTTCAAATCCAGACTTGATTAACTCTACAAGACCACCACACAATACTGCCTGCTCACCAAAAAGATCAGTTTCTGTTTCTTCTTTAAATGTTGATTCAATTATACCAGCTCTTCCAGCTCCTATACCACACGCATGGGCAAGCGCTAAATCTCTAGCCTTTCCTGTATAATCTTGATATACTGCTATTAAAGCCGGTACTCCAAATCCTTCTTTATACACTCTTCTAACTAAATGACCAGGTCCCTTTGGAGCAACCATATAAACATCTACATACTCAGGAGGAACTATTCTTCCAAAATGAATATTAAAACCATGAGAGAATACTAAAGCATCTCCTTCTTTCAATCCTTTTTTAATATATTTTTCATAAATATCTTTTTGTACTTCATCAGGTATTAAAATTTGAATAATATCAGCCTTTTCTGCTGCTTCCTCTATTGAATAAACTTCAAAACCATCCTTTTGGGCTATTTCAGCAGATTTGCTTCCTTTCCTTAATCCAATAATTACATTAAAACCACTATCCTTTAAATTTTGTGCTTGAGCATGACCTTGAGAACCATAACCAATTACTGCGATTGTCTTATCCTTTAAAACACTTAAATCCGCATCTTTTTCATATAATAATTTGATTTCCATCTTATTCACTCCTTTTTTTATAAATTTAGTTTTAATAAACTCCTATTTTGAGAGAGCGACTTTTCCTGTTTTTATCATTTCTTTAATTCCATAATTTTTCATTAATTCTATAGCATTCTCTACAGTATGTTCATCACCTGTAAATTCTATTAAAATAAAATCCTTCCCAACCTCAACAATATCCCCTTTTAAAGCAGAGGCTAATGTAATTATTTCCTGCCTTGTCTGTTTTGTTGCATTTACTTTTACTAAAGCAAGCTCCCTTGCTATATGATCCTTGTGAGTTAAATTAACAACCTTAATAACATCAATCTGTTTATTTAATTGTTTGATTACCTGCTCTATAACCCTTTCATTACCCTCAACAACAATAGTCATTCTTGAAAGTGTTGGGTCTTCTGTCTCACCAACAATGAGAGACGAAATATTATAACCCCTACTTGAAAAAAGACCAGCAATCTGAGCTAAAACCCCAAACTGATTTTCAACTAAAACATTTATTATGTGCTTTTTCATGCCATACCTCGCATTATTTCGGTTAAGCCTCTACCAGCCGGAACCATTGGAAATACATTTTCTTCTTTTTCTATTACAAATTCTATTAAATAAGGGCCATCATATTCTAAAGCTTTTCTTATGGCATCATCAACTTCTTCTTCTTTGAATACTCTAATTGCAGGAATATCATAACTCTCTGCTAGTTTAACAAAATCAGGATAATATTTAGTTCCAGTTCCTAAGAATGTACCAGAATAATTTCTGTTCCAGAATAATTCCTGCCATTGTCTTACCATTCCTAAATATGAGTTGTTTAAAATAAAAATCTTAACAGGAAGATTTTCATGTTTTATTGTAGCAAGTTCCTGAATATTCATCTGAATAGAACCATCACCAGAAAAAACTATAACAGGCTTTCTTTCCTTAAGTTGAGCAACTGCAGCTCCAATAGCAAACGGAAGTCCACTACCCATTGTCCCTAAACCACCAGAAGTAAGAAGTTGCTTTTCATATTTAAACTTATAATATTGAGCTACCCACATTTGATGTTGTCCTACATCCGTAGCAATTGCTACCTCTCCATTTGTTAAATCAGAAGTTCTTTTTATTATCCACTGTGGGTGAAGACGTCCATCTCCATGTGGTAAGTCTAACTGATTTTCTTCTTTTAACTTAAGTACAAATTGCTGCCATTCACTATAATCACCAGGTTCAACAATTTTATTCAATTCTTGTAATATTTGTTTAGCGTCCCCTACAACTGGAATGTCTACCTTTATAATTTTAGAAATAGAAGCAGAATCTATATCAATATGAGCAATTTTAGCATTAGGAGCAAAAGTTTCAACCTTACCTGTCACTCTATCATCAAATCTCACTCCGATAGCAATAATTAGGTCAGATTCATTTATACTTAAATTGGCATATACCGTCCCATGCATTCCTAACATATCTAAATAATACTTATAATCTGGATCTATTACCCCCAGTCCCATCAAAGTTGAAGTTACAGGAATCTGGGTTTTTTCTAAAAACTCTCTTAACTCTTTTGTTGCACCACTCCATTTTACTCCACCACCTACATAAACAATAGGCCTTTTAGCCTCTTTAATTGCTTGAGCAAGTTTTTTTATTTGTAAAGGATGTCCTTTATAATTAGGTTTATATCCCCTTAAGTTTACTTTATCTGGAATAGAAAATTTTTCAACTGTACCTAAAGATATATCTATCGGTAAATCTATCAAAACAGGACCAGGTCTGCCTGTAGAAGCAATGTAAAATGCTTCTTTTATAATTCTTGGAAGATCATGTATATTTTTCACTAAATATCTATGCTTTGTAATTGGTCTAACAATACCTGTAATATCAACTTCTTGGAAAGCATCTGTTCCTATAAGGGTAGTTTTTACCTGACCAGTTATTACTACAATAGGAGAGCTATCCATATTTGCAGTTGCAATACCTGTAACAGTATTTGTTGCACCCGGACCACTTGTTACTATAACAACCCCGGGTTTCCCTGTTATTCTTGCATAACCATCCGCAGCATGAGCAGCAGCCTGTTCATGCCTCGTTAAGATAAATTTAAAATCAGTTTTATTTAAAACATCAAAAACAGGAATAACTGCTCCACCTGGATAACCAAATATATGTTCAACACCAACACTTTTTAAACTCTCCATTAATATCTGAGCACCAGTATAACTCACCGCTATCCTCCTATTCTAAAATAGCACCAGTATTTGCTGATTTAACAAGTTTAGAATACCTAGCAAGCCAACCTGTTTTAATCTTAGGTTCAATAGGTTTCCAGTTAGCTCTTCTTCTTTCAAGTTCTTCTTCCGAAACAAGAAGTTCCAACTTTCTATTATCTATATCTATTAATATTTCATCTCCATCTTCAACAAGAGCAATTGGTCCACCTGCTGCTGCTTCTGGTGAAATATGCCCTATTGCAGGGCCTCTTGTACCACCAGAGAATCTTCCATCTGTAATTAATGCAACACATTCACCAAGCCCCTGTCCCATAATCGCAGATGTAGGAGCAAGCATTTCCCTCATTCCAGGACCGCCCTTAGGCCCTTCATATCTAATAACAACTACATCACCACATTTTATTTGTTTATTTTTAATTGCTTCCATTGCTTCCTCTTCTGAATTAAACACCCTTGCCTTACCTTTAAAATATCTCATCTTTTCACTAACAGCAGCAATCTTAATAACACTACCATCTGGTGCTAAATTACCTTTTAATACAGCAATTCCACCTTCTTTATGGAAAGGATTATCTACAGGTCTTAATATATCTATGCCTATATCAACAGGTTTGAATCTTTCAGCAATCTCCATAACGCTCCATCCACTAGCTGTAGGATTGTCTTTTAGAAATCTTTTTATAAGATTTAAGACAGCTGGTACTCCACCAGCATTATGTAAGTCCTCCATAAAGTATTCACCACCAGGTCTAAGATTTGCAATATGAGGTACTTCTTTACCAAGCTCATCAAATTTTTCAAGTGGAAGGTCTACACCTGCAGCATGTGCAATAGCAGGAAGATGTAAAGCAGTATTTGTAGAACCACCAAGTGCTAAATCCACAACAATAGCGTTATGAAAAGCATTTTCATTCATAAAATGACGAGCTGTAATTCCTTTTTTTACAAGTTCAACAATTTTTATTCCAGCATTAAAAGCTATTCTAAATCTTTCTGCTTGTGCTGCTAAAGCAGTTCCGCCAAAAGGAAGTGTCATTCCCATTACTTCTGTTAATATTGCCATAGTATTTGCAGTATAAAGTCCTTGGCAAGAACCAGGACCCGGACAAGCTCTAATTTCTAATTCTTTAAGTTCTTCTTCAGAAAGTTCTCCCTTATCCCTTTGAGCCATAGCTTCAAATGTATCTCTAACCAATGAGAGTCTCTTACCTTTATAAAAACCGGAATGCATTGGCCCTGCTGTTACAACAATTGCAGGAATATCAAGCCTTGCAGCAGCAATTAACATCCCAGGAGTTATTTTATCACAATCTGTTAATAACACAATTCCATCCAAAGCATGAGCTCTTGCGACAGATTCTATAGAGTCAGCAATTAACTCTCTTAAAGGAAGAGAGTAGTGCATTCCTAAATGTCCCATTGCTATTCCATCACATAATGCAGGTACTCCAAAAATAAAACTTCTACCTCCACCAGTATGTATACCTTTTTCTATATGTCTTTCTAAATCCCTCATGTCTATATGACCAGGAACTAAATCAGTAAAAGAGGAAGCAATTCCTATATATGGACGATTCATATCGCTAGGATCAACACCAGTAGCATACATTAAACACCTTTGTGGAACTCTATCTGAACCTTTTTTTGCTCTATCACTTATCATTTTTATTCTCCTTTTTATAAATATAAATTTATATAATTTATTGAAACTAAAATAATAAAAATACTTTATTTTTTCAAATATTTTAAATCCTGTAATTGTTTAATATATAACTTTCTTATTTTATTAAAAAAATTAATAACCTTATCATTTTTATAATCAGGATATGTCCAAGGCCAGCTATTGAAAGTTTTATTTTGATAAAATAGTGTTACTTCAGCGAATATATTATTACCTATATATATTCTATGAGTATAATTTTTTGTGGAGGCAAGGACAACTTTAGCCATAGATAGATATCCTGGATCTATATTTACCCTTCGGTTTCCATAACTATCCTGAAATTCTATTTCAATTTTATTAGTAATATTTTTTATATGGGATAACTCTTCCATATTTATTAAATTTTCAAAAAATATCCACAATCTATATGTTTGTCCCATTTCATTTATATAATAATCTGTTTCTATAAAATCTTTTGGTATAGTTAATAGAGTAATTTCATTGTTTAAATATTGGATTAATATATTTTGTATGGGTATTATTAAATCTTGAAAATATTTTTTAGTTATTAATATTCCACAAAATAGTTTAACAGGATATATAATTTTTTTGGTTTTTACACTCATAGAATTACTTCGGTTTTACAAAAATAAATAGTTTAAAGGGTTTACAGGTTTTTGATTAATTCTTATCTCAAAATGAAGATGAGGATAAAGACTTACACCACTACTACCAATAGTACCTATTACCTGAGATTTTTTTACCCTTTGTCCTTTTTTAACAAGTATAGTATTGAGATGGGCATAATAAGTTGATATTTTTTCTGAATGTTTAATGATAATATATTTGCCAAAATATCTATCTATTCCTGTTTTTATAACAATTCCATCCCCTGATGCAAATACTTTACTTCCTATAGGTCCAGTTATATCAATACCTGAATGAAATTTTTCTTTTTCAGTTAGAGGATCGTAGGAATAACCAAATTTTCTTGTTATTTTATTAGAAAAATCAGCAGGATATCTTGTTGGAAGTAGATTAAATTTTTTAGGATTATCATTAAACGACAAAATTAAATTTACAAAATATACAAGAGATTTTCCTACAATTTTATTTAATTCATTAATATTTAAATTCATTATAACACTATCCAAGGAATTATTATAGATAGTAATTACATTTGTAGATATTCCCAATTTTTTATACTCATTTTGAATATTTTTTTCTAATTCTTTAATTTTTTGAAGGTTGTAGTTGATAGAATCGTATTTTTCCTTAATTTTCGGGATACTTTTTTTATATTGCGTTATTTCTTTTTTTATCTTATGAGTAACTACATTATTTTTCTTTATTTGTTTTTTTATTTGGGGGATATAAATAAAACCTAATATAATTATCATAAAGATTATGAAATAAAGAAATAACGAATATATATTATATCTTCTTATTTTTACTTTTTTATGTTTTTTATCAAATGAAAAAATTAAAATTTGACTTTTTTTCCTTGGCATAGTATTTTAAAATAAAATTTTATAACATATAATTAAAATATTTTAAAGAGCAATTATGAAAGTAGTCTTAATTGCTGATAGTCATATATTAACTTCAAAAGAAGCTATAGAATTTTCAAATTTTTTACGACTTTTATATGAAAAACATAAATTTGATACATTAATACTATTAGGAGATATATTTGACGTCTGGTTTGAATTTAAAAATGTAATTATAGATAGATTTTTTCCAGCACTTTATGAATTAAAGAGATTAAAAGAAGACAATGTTAGAATAATATATATATTAGGCAATCATGATTGGTGGAGTTATGGCTTTTTTGAAGAATATTTAAGTATAGAAGTATATAAATCTGATTATAAAATAGTAAAATTAAACGATAGTATAAATAGAATATTAATATCTCATGGAGATAAAGTATATAAATCTAAGAAATATAAGATTCTCCTTTCTATAATGACAAATCCTATATTAGAATTTTTATATAGGTATTTTCCTCCATTTTTAGGAATTTTTTTAGCAGAGAGATTTTCAAAGAGTAGTAGAAAATTAGGAAAAGATTATTGTCCTGAGTATACAAAAAAAGTTAACGATAAATTTATGGAATTATTAAAAAGACATAATGTTAACTATGGATTTTTGGGACATCTGCATAATTTTTTTATTTTAAAATCAAAAGATAATAAAGGTAATAATTTTTTACTTTATAATTTACCAGCGTGGTATAAAAATAAAGAATATATTTTAATAGATGATAACGAAATTTTTTTAAAAAAAGGAGATAAAACATGAGTG
>JAMORN010000256.1 GCA_027063545.1 bacterium
TTTTGATAAAAATCATACTTAGGGGTTGAAAATTCTATCTTTTCTACATATTCTTTTAATCTTTCTTTAGCCTCTTCCATTAAAGGAGAATGAAAAGCACCACTTACATTCAATTTTACAATCTTTTTTGCTTTATCTTTTGCCTTTTCTATAAATAAATCTACACTTTCATTATATCCACTTATAACTATTTGAGAAGGACTATTAAAATTTGCAGGTGCAACATATTTTTTTGTTTCATCCTCTACTTCTTTACATATTTTTAAAATTTCTTCATAATCCATCCCTATTACAGCTGCCATTGCTCCTGGGTTGTTATTTGCTGCTTCTTGCATAAATTTGCCTCTTAAAGATAAAAGTCTAACTCCATCTTCAAAAGAAACTACTTCAGAATATATTAACGCAGAATATTCTCCAAGACTATGTCCTGCAACCATATCTGGAACTATTCCTTTTTCATTTTCTAAATATTTACCGATTGAAAATGAAACTAAAAATATTGCTGGCTGAAGAATTGAAGTATCCTTTAGCCTTTCTTCATCATTCCCAAAAACAATATCCTCTAATTTTATACCTAAAATCTCATCCGCCTTATTCCATATATCTTTTACCCAATCAAATCTTTCATAAAAATCTTTTCCCATTCCTAAATATTGACTCCCTTGGCCTGGAAAAAGAAAAGCTATTTTACTCATATTAAACAGCATCCTGCTTATATTCGTCTTTATCAAATAATTCTATCTCTTTTTCAATCTTTTTATTTAATTTTTCTTCTACCATTCTCTCAGCAACTAATATTGCATTTTTTATTGCTAAAGGTGAACTCTTTCCATGACTTATTATTGAGATCCCATCAACGCCTAATAAAGGAGCTCCTCCATAATTTTGATAATCATATGTAGAGAGATCAGAAGGTGGTTCTTTTAAATATTTTAAAATTACACTTCTTATAAAATCACCTACACTTTCATAGAATTTAAGTAATACATTTCCTACAAAACCATCACAAACAGCCACATCTACAACACCTTTTATAATATCCTTTCCTTCAATATTACCATAGAAATTTATATTCGTTTGTTTTATGAGTTGATGTGCTTTTACTGTAGCATCATTTCCTTTTGTTGGTTCTTCTCCTATTGATAGAAGACCAACTGTAGGATTTAAGTTCCCTGAAAATATTTTCATATATACACTACCCATTATTGCAAACTGCATTAAATTAAAAGGCTTACAATCAACGGTAGCTCCCACATCTAATACAAGAGTTTTTCCTTTTAAAGTAGGAAAAAATGTAGCTATAGCAGGCCTATAAATTCCCTTAATTCTACCTAAAATTAAAAGACTTCCCGCAGCCATTGCGCCGGTATTACCTGCTGAAATGAATGCATCCCCAACTTTTTGTTTATGGAGTTTTAGGCCAACTACAATAGAAGAATTACCTTTTTCTTTTATAGCCTTTGTAGGTGAATCATGCATTGAGATCACTTCAGAAGCATGAAATATCTCTATTCTTTTTAATAAATCCTGATCTACATTTAAATTATTTAAACTCTCATTTATAAGTTTTTCATCACCAACAAGTCCAATATCTGAGTTAAAATTTTTATCTTTAAGTGCTAATATAGCCCCTTCTATAGGATTTTTAGGGGCAAAATCTCCTCCCATTGCATCTAATAATATTAAACTCATACACAGACCTCAATTATATTTTATTATTCTTCTTTTAAAACTTCTACTTTGTTATATGTACCGCAATTTGAACATACTCTGTGAGGTCTTACCCAAGAATGACATACCGGACATTCTACTAAATTTCCTGCTGTTAACTTATAGTGTGTTCTTCTTTTGTCTCTTCTTGACTTTGATGTTTTTCTCTTTGGAACAGCCATTTCTCCTCTCTCCTTTTTATTATAACTATTTCAACTCTATAAAATTAGGTTTAAAGTTAGGTTGTATATCAAAGCCTTGGTAAAAAAATCTTTTTTAAAATTAAAATTTTATATAAAAAAATTCAAATTAATTTTTTTGTTTTTATCAAAAAATAGCCTAGTTATATGTTAATTATACTATAAATACTTTTTTTTATATGTTTTTTTACATTTTTTATACTTATCATAAATATTTTCAATATATTACGTCTTAAGCACAAAAAAATACTTTTTGGAAAAATTAAAAACTTTTAACAAAGGATTGTATTATGAAAATGAGGACAAAAATTTCTCTTTTTTCAATTATCTTAGTATTATTTTCTCTTTTAATCTTATACAAAAACTATATTACTTTAAAAACTATTCAAAAAAAGCAAGAACAACTTTTAATTGAACTATCAAAGGGAAATATTTCTTCTAAAACTTCACTAATTACATCAACTATAGAACATATTCTATCATTAAAAGATTCTCCTGAAGAAAGGCAAAAAATGGCTAGATTTGCTTTAAAACCTGTTGTAGATGTTGCTGCAAGTTTAACTAAAAAGATAGTAGAAAGTAATGAAAAAAAGAAAGAAATTATAAAAGACTTAAGGAAATATATAGGAAGCATCAGATACAACGGAAAAAAAGGTTATATATTTATTCTGGATTCAAAAGGTAATCTTTTAGTTCATCCTAAAAAGAGCTTAGAAGGAAAGAATGTTATAAATATAAGAGATGTAAAAGGTAAATTAAAAAAATGTTAAAAGTGGCTAAAAAAAATGGTGAAGGACTTGTGGAGTATTATTGGCCTAAGCCTAGTAGTAGTGTGCCAGAGCTTAAAGTTTCATATGTAAAAAAGATTGATGATTACTATGTGTGTACGGGATTATATTATGATGATATAATTCAAGGGATTAAAGAGAATGCTATTAATACAATAAAACATATGGAAAGTGATGAGAATAGAATATATTTATTTGATAAAAATAAAAATTTTCTTGTTAAACCAAAAAAGTACTTTGAAGATATTTCTAATTTAGTAATAAATAAGGATTCTATTCTCATATACAAGGATAAAAATAAAATGATAAGTATTTCACATATTCCATATAGTGAATGGTTAATCGCTCTAGAAGAATCTCTTGATAGTATCAATCATGTTATTACAGAGTCTATAGGTTTTCAAAAATCTATTGTAAGGAAAGCTATTATAACTGGATTAGTATTCTCTCTTATTCTAGCAATATCATTAATTGCTATGTTTAAAATTTATATATTAAATCCTTTAGACATATTTAAAGAAAAAATTAAGGATATTGCTTCTGGAGAAGGAGATCTAACAAAGCATATAAATATAAATAGAAATGACGAAATTGGAGAAATTGGTAAATTATTTAATGAATTCATCTCTAAGCTTAGAAATATAATTGCTAAAATTATTCAAGAGACTAATATGCTAAGTAAAATCGTTTCTCAAACCAACAATCTGGCAAATGACTTAAAAGAATCCTCTTCTAATCTTAATAAAAACGTTGATGAAGCATCTGAAAAGGTTAAAAATATCACTAAAGACTTTATTAGCATAGAAAAAGCATCCGAAGAGTCTGTTGAAAAACTTAATCAATTAATTCAAATAATGGAAGATTTCAAATCAAAATTTTCCCATCTTACCGAAAGATTAAATGATAATACTATAAATATTAATAAGGTTATTGGGAGATTCTCTAACTCTGTTTATGATTTAAAATCTATAGGTGAACAAACATCTGATACCAATAAAAAGGTTCAAAGTGCTAAAGATAAGGTTAACTATGTTAATAAAACAATTAATGAACTTAAAACCTCATCTGAGAAAATTGGAGAAATTGTAAGAATGATAC
>JAMORN010000257.1 GCA_027063545.1 bacterium
ATTATAGCAAATTTATCTTTAATCAATACAAATTGGTATATTAAGCAATTAAAAAGAATGGGATTACCTACTTCCTTTACTGATAGTGAAATTGATTCTTTAAGGCCTGTACTTTTATCTGTTGACCCTAGAACAGGTAAACCAAAGGCTATAGAACTAGAACTTCCAGATGCAAAAATAAAGGTAAGACCAAAACCAAAAAGATATTTAAGAATACAAGATATAATGGTTATAAATATTGTAAATACAAATAAATGGGAAAGACCTATATACTTTGCTGTTACTGTGAGTGAAGATAATTATATGGGTCTTACTCCTTATTTAAGAATGGAAGGAATGGTTTATAGGGTAACAAATAAAAAGTATAATAAGAGTATAAATAAAGAAAGAATGGAATTTTTACTTGACTCTGTATATCAATATAGAGGTTTACATGATACTTGTAATGTACATTTAATGGAAGAAGATCAAAAGCTCCTTGTTAATTATGGTGCTATGTATGTGATGCTTGCTAATGCATATTTAAAGGATTATGCGAAATATAAAGATTCTTTGGATGTTATTAATAAAAATCTATCCGATTCTTCTGTAATCTTATATTATATATTTAAAGAAGTTGATTCTTTAATTGTAGAATATGGTAAAAGCAAAGATAAAAAGATTCTTGAAAGATTAAGAGATGCAAGGAATGAAGTATTTAAATATATAAAAGAGAACGAAAAAGATTATTTAAAGGATAGACAAAAACTTGTTAAACTTATTAGTGCTATAAAAGATTCTTTAAATAAAGGAGTTTCTGATAGTGTTAGACAACAACTAGAGGATGAGCTTAAATATTATAATAGCCAGTTAAATAGTGTAGAATTAGAACTAGCTATGTATAAAACTATTAAAAACTTTTATAAAAATTTAGGCTTAAAAGATAGAGGCCCATATAATAGTATAATAGTTGCTCAAAAATTAAAAAAGAAAAAATACTATCAAGAAAAACTAAATTACTATAAGAATAAAACTTTAGAAGTACTAGAAACAGGAATATCTCGTCTTGGAAGAGTTGATTTAATTAAAGAATACTATCCTAAATATTTAGAATTCTTAGGTGAACAAGACAGGGCTTTAAAATTCTATAAACATCTAATAGAATCCTCTAAAAAGGTATCTAGTGATATATATGCTGGGTATTTATCCTCTCTTTTAGATAAGTTTGCTTCAGAAAAAAATGATAGTGTAAAAAATAATTTAAAAGAAGAGTTTATTACAACCTTAGATAAGGCTATTATGCAATATCCTAATTCTTCCATTTTATGGATAATTGGTGGTGATTTTTACTCTGCTATAGGAGATAATAATAATAGTATTAAGTACTTACAAACCGCTTTAAAGTATGAAACAGAGCCTAAAACACAACAATTAATAAAACTTAAACTTTCAATGTTAAAACAAAAAGGTGATAAAAAAGTTAAATAAACCTATTATTTTAACTCTATTTTTTTTCTTTTTGATTTTTTATTATCCAATAATATTTGGAGGGTCTTCTCTCTGGGAAGACTCTCTTTATTTTTTTTATCCATATAGATTTTTTATAGCTGATCAAATAGCAAATGGAAATATTCCTTTTTGGAATCCATATATATTTGGAGGAATGCCTATTTTTGAAGATTTACAAGCTGGTATCTTAAATCCTTTTAATTGGATATATAATATCATTTATTTATTATCTGGTGATTTGAGTTTTCATACATATAGTATAATAAGTATAATCTATATATTTATACTCGGAATATTTACTGCTATAGGAACAAGCTTTTTTACAAATAAAAAAACAACAATAATATTTATATCAATCATTTCTATGTTTTCTACATTTATATCATATCATATAAATCATCTATCTTTTATCCAAACAGGTGCTACTTTACCTTTTGCTACATTAGCAATTATAAAATTTTTAGAAAAGAGAAATATTAAGTACTTAATCTTTTTTGTGATAGGTCTTATTCTCTCTTTATTTGGTGGGTATGTTCAGTATATATTTTATTATCTAGTTTTTCTTTTTGTTGGATTCGTGGCTTATTTCATCTATACTCGAGAGAAAAAAATATCCTTTTTAATATTTATTAGTATATTTCTTTCATTACTAGCAAGTGCTGTCATATACATTCCAGCAATAGATTTTCAAAAAGAGATAAAAAGGGAAAAGTTATCATTTGAAGAATCATCTGTTGGGTCATTACAGCCTGAAGATATCTTTAGAATTGTAAATCCAAAGGTATTTGGGATAATAAAATTTAATTTAGATAAAGATTATCCCTATTGGATAAATCAAAAGGAATATTATAACTTCTGGGAAACATCTATTTTTATAGGTATAATTCCTCTAATTTTTTTAATCTTTATTTTAATAAAAGAAGAGAATAAAAGATTAAGAAATATTTATATTATAACAATTTTTACTATATTTATTTTGAGTTTGGGGAAATACACACCTTTATATTTTCTAATATACAAATTTATACCTGGATTTGATAAATTTAGAAACCCAGGAAGATTTTTATATCTATTTTATCTTTTTAGTATAATACTTTTATCTTTAAGATATGATAAAATTACCAAAGATTTAAAACACGCCTCCCTAAAAAGTATAAACATAGTTTTGGGAGTATTATTTTTTCTAATAATTGCTCCTCTATTTCTATTTAAATTCCCTGATAGTATGGCTTATTCGTATGCTTTAAATAGTACTATTTTTGAAATAATAATATTTATTTTAATGTACTCTACTCTCTTCCTCTATAGAAAAAATATTATAAATACATCAATATTTAATATTTTAATTATAATACTAACATTCTTTGATCTATACCATGCTGGTAGTTTTTTTGCTCCTGCTAATATAGATGGGGATAAATTCTACGGAAGGGATTTGAATCTTTCTAGTTTAAAAAATACTGAAGAAAAATTTAGAATAAAATCTAGATCAGGACCTTATATGATATTTAGAAGAAATGCTGGTATGATCCTTAAACTTGAACTTTTATCAGGTTATAACCCTTTTCTTTTAAAAGACTTCTATAACTTCTATTTTCATATAAAAAACTCTGCTAAAATTCTTAATGCTAAATATGAGATTACGATTGATGAAAATTCTAACTCTATTTATCTAAAAGAGAATAAAATCTATTGGCCAAGATTTTTTACCACAAATAATATTATTTTTATAGAGAATAATAAAGATATAAAAGATATTATAGACTCTACATTTTATAAAGATATAAAAGTTGTAATAAAAGAAAAGGATAAAAAATTTGTCAAAAAAATAGAGAATTCTATAAATACAATCAACTCTAACATAAAAGTATTAAAATATGATATAAACCATCATAAATATGAAATAACTACTCCTTTTAATACTCTTTTTGTTGAAAATGATATTTACTATAAAAGAATAAAAGCAAAAGTTGATGGAGAAAAAACTCATTTAATTAAAGTAAATGATATACAAAGGGGAATTTTTATACCTAAGGGTAAGCATATTATTGAAATATACTATGATAAATCCCTTATAGTACTCTCTTTTGTTTTATCTTTTGTGGGATTTATTTTAATTTTTATATTTTTTTATTATCTAGAAAAAAGGAAAATATATGAGGCTTGATTCATTCTTAGTAAAGGCAAAAGTAGGCTCTAAATCAGAGGTTCAAAAACTTATTAGAAATAAAAAAGTAAAAGTTAATGGAGAGATTGTTAAGATTATTTCATATAAATTAAAAG
>JAMORN010000258.1 GCA_027063545.1 bacterium
TGTTAATATATATGAAAAAATTGGAAATATATATTTTCTTATGGGTAAATATAATATAGCCAAAATATATTATAATAAAGAAATTAAAGTTAACAAAAATAATTTATCAGCTCTGTATTCATTAGCAAATATTTATTATATAGAAGGTAATTTGGAATTATCTATGAAATTATTAAAAAGTATTTTAGAGAAAAATCCTAATTATTATAAAGCTCAAGCACTAATGGGTAATATATATTTAAAATTAAATGATAAATATAACGCTTTAAAGATATGGAAAGATTTATTTGAAAAATATAAGCTTAAAGATTTTACTCTTAGTAGAAATTATGCAATTCTACTTTATGATTTAGGAGATTATAATACATCTTTAAAAATTTTAAAAAATTTAAAGGAGTTTTATCCTGATTCTATCAAACTATATCTTGATATTGGAAATGTTTATTTTAAAATGGGAAATTATAAGGAGGCATTAAAGTACTACAATATTGCAGAAAAGGTATATAAAAATGAAGTAAAACGGAATATTTGTATTATTAAAAGGTTAAATAATATATATGATTCTACTTGTTCAGGTGTTTTTATAGAATCATCAGATTCTTTAGAATTTGTTATCCAATATTTAGATCATACGAAAAGATATAATGATATAATTAAGATTTATAAAAAAAATAAAAGTATTTTAAAAAACAATCCAGAAGCTCTTTTAATAATAGCAAAAGCATATAATAGTATTGGAGAATATAAAAAGGCCTATGATATTCTAAAATATATGCTAAAACGATATCCAGAATATAAAGATAGCATATATAGAGAAATGATATTTTCTTATTATTTATCTGGGCAATACGATAACGCTTTAGAAGTTTTTAAACAAATATCACAAAAAACACATATAGATACCATTAATTATATTAATATTTTATTTTCTTTAGGAAAGTATCAAAAAGTGGTGAATATAATGGAAAAACATTTAACATTTAATGAAATTTATGAGTATAGACAGGTATATTTAGTGAGTTTAGTGAACTTAAAAAAATATGATAAGGTAATGGAATTTATTAAAAAACATGAGACTCTTTTAAAAGATGATCCAATAGCATTGGCTGTGTTATCATGGATTTATTACGTGAAAAATAGAAAAGAAGATTTTATATTATATTTTCAAAAGGCATTGGATAAAGATAGTATATATATAAAAAGAGAATTCCCTAAATTATATAGCTTATACAAAAAAATAAAGGAGGGTAAAATTGAATAAAGTAGGATTGTTATTGGATTTTTATGGAACATTGGTAGAAGATGATAGGAAAATGGTAGAGCTTTTTATTTATGAATGGATACATTATTATGGTGCAATAGGAGATAAAGAAGAAATTCATGAATTTTGGACAAGGCTTTATATAGAATTAAGACTAAAATATCAAGGCGATGATTATAAAACAAGAAATAGAATACAAAATATGGTGTTAGAGAGATTATTTAAAAGATTTAAAATAAATGCATCATATGATGAATACGCTGCTAGATTATATGAGCAGAGAACAAATGCAAACTTGTATCCTGATACAAATGATTTTTTGAAATTTTTAAAGGAAGAAAATATTCCCCACATTATATTAACAGATGGAGATGATGTAGAAGTTAATTCTGTTTTAAAGTTAAGAAATATAGAAATAGAGGATGTAATTACATCCCAACAGGTACGATATTATAAGCCTTCTATAAAAATTTACTCTCAGGCTGTAAAACTTATGGAAGAGAAATATGGAATTAATAAAGAAAATATAATAAATATAGGTGATAGTCATTGGAGTGATGTAATTGGAGCAAAAAATTATGGGATAAATTGTATATGGATTAATAGATTAGAAAGAAATCTTCCCATACCAGAAAATTTTTATAATGTTAAAAATTTAAGCCAAGCTAAAAGGATAATAAAAGGATTGTTAAAAAATGGGGATAAATAAGATATCAGATAAAGCTTTAGTATTATTATCTGGAGGACAGGATTCAACCACAGCATTATTTTGGGCAAAAGAAAATTTTAAAGAAATATATACTATAAGTTTTTACTATGGTCAAAGACATTCTATAGAATTAGAAAGTGTAAAAAAGATAGTTGAAATAGCAAATGTTGAGAATAAAATTATAGATATTAGTTTTTTGAAAGATTTGACAACATCTGCTTTGTTAAAAGATGAAGATATAAAAATAAACCCTCATAATAATCTTCCTACATCCTTTGTTCCGGGGAGGAATATGTTATTTTTATCTATAGCGGCTTCTTATGCTTATGATAAAGGTATAAGAGATTTAGTAATAGGTGTATCTCAAGTAGATTATTCAGGTTATCCTGATTGTAGAGATGATTTTATACGCTCTATGGAAAGAACAATTTCTTATGCTATGGATACAAAGTTTAGAATTCATGCTCCTTTAATTTATATGTCAAAGAAAGATGAAGTTTTATATATGGAGAGTATTGGAAAATTAGATGTATTAGCTTTTACACACACATGTTATAAAGGTGTATTTCCCCCCTGCGGTGAATGCCCAGCCTGTAAATTAAGGGCAGGGGGATTTAAAGAAGCAGGTATTGAAGACCCTATTTATAAAAGAATAAGAGGAGAAAAGCTCAATATATGATAGTAAGAACAGTTTCTTCTTATGTTGATAAAAGAGTTATTAATCAGGCTTTAAGAATACTTGAGGATAATGGTATAATTATATATCCTACTGATACTGTCTATGGTATGGGTTGTTTAATAAATACAAGAAAGGCTTTAAAACGACTTTATTCTATCAAAAGGAAAAGACCAGATAAACCTTTTTCATTTATATGCCATAATATAAAACAAGCATCTCAATATGCTATAATAGATGATAGAAACTTTAAAATAATCACAGACCTCACACCTGGACCTTATACTTTTGTTCTTCCTGCAAAGAAAACAACTCCAAGAGATTTAAGATCTCAAGAGAATACCGTAGGTATAAGAATACCAGCTAATGATTTAATTTTAGAACTAGTTAAGGAAGCTCAAATTCCGTTAATAACTACCTCTGTTACCATAGATAATTTTTTTACATCAAATTGTATAGATGATATTATAAACTATTATGAATATTTAGTTGATTTAATTATTGTAGATGAAGAATTTCAACCTACCCAGCCTTCTACCATTTTAGATTTAACCTCTGAAGAAATAAAAATTTTAAGGGAAGGTGCTGGAAAAATTTAGTTTTTTTTGGTATTAATGTTGAAATTTTTTATATTAACAACAGAAAGTTCTTTAATAAAAGAAGCCGGGGAAGGCTTATAAAAAAATATATATTACTTTTTAAATTCTTAAAGCATTCAAATTTTTCTTTAAATATTCAATTAAATTTAAAAGACAGCATTTTATCTATCTTAATATTAAACATCTTAAACTCTAACAAGGAGGTTGTTGTAGTATTTTTATTAGTGTAACTTAAAAAGTAATATTAAAAAATAAAAAAACAAAAAGGAGAAAGAGAGTATGATACGAAGTTTATTCAAAATGCTTTTTCCAAAAGAAACACCTTTATCTCTATTAATTGAACACGCCGAAATATTAGAGGTAATGTTACAAAAAAATAGAATTTTAATTGAAAAGTATTTAAATAATGAGGACATTGAAGATTTAGTTGTTGAAATTTCTAAACTAGAAAGTAAAGCAGATGATTTAAAGTGTGAAATAAGAGAAATGCTATCTAAAA
>JAMORN010000259.1 GCA_027063545.1 bacterium
AAGGTTCTGAAAAAGTATATGCAAGTGGTATGTTATTAACAAGAGATGTAGATTACACAATTGATTATACTACTGGAGAAGTAAAATTAATATCTGCAATTGCAAGAAACTCTGCTAAATCTATTAAAATAGAATATAAATATGAACCTTTCTTTGTTCCTGAGAATATAACACTATTAGGTACATACTCTATTTTAAATCTTTCTGATATCTCTCCTTTGTTTGGATATAACTCTAATATAACTATGGCTATGGTAAGAAGAAGTGAATCTTCCTATAATGAATATCCAGAACTTGGACGAGAACCTTTTGCTAATAGTATAGTAAGTATAGGAAGTTTTTTTAACTACAATATATCTTTTATAGAAAAAGCTCTTCTTTTACTACCAGGAATTATCCTTGAAAATACCAAATCAAATCTATCGGTAAAATTTGAAGTTGCTAAAATTTATCCAAATCCAAATACAAGTGAAGAAGGATATAGTTTAGTTGAAAATTTTGAAAATACAAGTATATCTTCCATCGTAAACATATCAAGGACTGCATGGGTGTATGCATCATCTCCATATTCTAAAGATGATACTACACATCAAAAAGCAGATTATTATTGGTATAATCCTTATTATGATTATCCTGTAGACTCCATATGGCCAGATAAACAAACAACAATAGAAAATAGCGCTATTTCTTTATTAAAAATTCATGTAAAATCAAATTCCTATAATAAATGGGCGGGAATAATGAGCTATATTAACCTTTTAGATGCTTCTGATAAAAAATTTATTGAAATATGGGTCAGAGATGTCAACATAAGTGGTGATAGTAAAAAAACAAAACTTTATATTGATATAGGACAAATTTCTGAAGATTTTATACCAAATGATACACTTGACTATGAAGGAAATAAAGATGAAACATCTATTTCAATAACAGATGAAGAGGATTTAGGTTTTGATAGACTTACTGATGAGGAAGAAGAGGCTTTAGGTCTTGATGCTAACTATGATAACTACTCCTATGAAGAAGGTTCTGATAATTATGAAAATGTAAATAAGCCTCAAGGGAATAAAAGAAGAGATACAGAGGACTTAAATGCAAATGGAATTCTTGATACTACAAATAATTTTTATAGATTTGAAATTGACCTTTCAAAATCCACACCTTTATATGTAGATTCTACAATAAATGGTTGGAAGTTATATAGAATTCCAATAGACATGGACTCTATAGATAATATTATAAAAAGAAAAATATATGGTAATCCTAATAGAAATATATTCTACTATATGCGAATATGGGTTGATAGTATAGTGGGAGAAAAAGAAATTCAAATTGCTTCTATAGAATTTACAGGTAATAAATGGGAAAATTATATTGTTTCTACTAATGATTCTCTATATCCTATTGATGAATCAGAAAAATTCTTTATAACAACTGTAAATACTGAAGAAACTCCTGGCTATATTCCTCCAATAGAGGTAAAAATAGATCCAACAACAGGTCTCAGAATAAAGGAAGAAGCTTTAAAGTTAATATTTGAAAATATAAAACCGGAGCATACAATATTTGTAAGAAAACTTGTTCCATATGGTAATGGTTGGAACTTTACTAATTTTAAAAAATTAGCATTATATGTACAACCAACTGCTAACTTTTCTAACTTTTTTATAAGATTAAAAACAGATGACAATAATTACTATGAATTTTCTACTTCTTTAGAAGCAAATATATGGAACAATTTGGTTATTGACTTAGAACATTTTATTAAGATGAAACTTAATAATACTCCTATTGATACATTAACAAATGGTGTTTATATAATTGTAGGTAAACCATCTTTTTCAGTTGTTAAAGAAATTGAAATAGGATTGAAAAATACATCTGAAAATCAAAATTCAAATATGTCGGGAGAAATAATTGTTGATGAGCTTAGACTCCTTTATCCTAATAAGGAGGAAGGTGAAGCAATGAGAATTAGTTTTAATTCTAATTTTAATGACTTTATATATAATTATGCTTCTTTAAAATATCAAGATGCAAACTTTCATAATATTTCAGAAAGATTTGGTGGCGGAAATTCGTTTATCTCTGGTGAGGTAGGTTCCAAAATAAATATCCATAAATTATATCTTCAAAAACAAGGTTTTAAAATACCTCTACATTTAAGTATTTCTAAAAATATATATAGACCTATGTTTTATACTGATATATATTTAGGAAATGATAAATTTAAATATATTGCTGATGATTACTTCGGATTTAATAAATACACTACTACCCCGGAATACTTTCAAAGCATAGCAATCTCCCGTTCTATAGGTATAAATTTATCTAAAAACAGAAATAATACATTACACATATCTGATTATTTTAAAAATCCATATTTTATATTTGATGAATTCTTTTTTGAACGTTCTGACTATGGATTATCATATCGTCATAGTGATAAATTATCAATTAATACTATAGATACAACAAGAAGCTATTATGGTTCATGGAACTTTGATCTTTCTTTACACAATAAAAAAGTCTTTAAATTTTTTAACCAACCTAAAAAGAAAAATAGATATTTATTAAGAAATAAACCTTATTTTTATCAAACACTTTATGAATTGGGAATTCCTTTATATTATAATTTTAATATATCTCAAGAGGTTAATTATGAAAATTCAAAATTCTTCTACTTAGAAACAACAATAGATACTCTTCAAGATTCTTTAAATCTATTAAGACCTATAACTGTTTATAATATACCTCAAAAAACATTTGTTTATAAAAAAGAACTATTAATTACTCAAAAGGCTAATTTTTCATATAGAATTTTCAATATTATTCCTTTATCATGGAATATTAATATAGTAAGAGATTTATCTAATGATATAAATATGCTATATGTATTATACTGGCCTAATACTGATTATATTTATCAAGAAATTTTAAACAGAAGTATAAGACTAAAAAATCCATATAAAATTGATGGGATATTCTATGGAGAAAAACAACATAGTCAAACCCTAACTCTCTCTTTTGAGCCTAAAATTGTAAGATTTTTAAGAACTAATTTAAATTATACATCTAACTTTAATCAGGTATTAAAAACAATAAACACATCTACTCTTTTAAGTAACTATAGCGATTCCCTGACTTTTTCTGCTTTAGACTTAACATATGATAATGAATTTAATTTAAGACTAAACTTCTATCATGATATCTTTATAAAAAGCTTATTAAAACTTTCTAATTATTTTAATAGTGAAAATTTAAAAGCAAAAGACAAAAATAATTTTACTAGCTTTTTAGAAACTTTAGATAAATTTATAAGAGAAAAAAGATTTACAAGAAGCTATTTTAAATATAAAAGAGAAGAAACATATTATATACAAACTCTCCCTGAAGGAAAATATGGATTTTATGATAAAAATTTAAACAATTATATAAAACTATTTTTAATGCAACATGGACTTGTTCAAGAAAATATGATATTCTCTAATAATAATTTCCCTTATTTTTATATGGCTTGGGGAATGGATACTAGATTCTATACAAAAGATAATTATAGCTATGGTACATCATTATATCCTATAAAATATCTAAAACTTTCTTGGGATCCATACTGGTATAATGCTTTTACAAACTATAGAGACACTACAAGAGCAGATATAATTGAAAATGAATATAATATAATAAATTTTAAATTAAACTATAACAATCCTAAATTATGGAAAAAAACGTTTTCTAGTAT
>JAMORN010000260.1 GCA_027063545.1 bacterium
AAAGAACTTTTACAGAAGTACCCTAATAGTATTTTTGTAGATAAAGCTTTATTTTATTTAGGATTATTGTATAAAGATATAAGAAACGAGCCTGATTCTGCTATTTATTATTATGATTCTTTGATAACTAACTATAAAGAAAGTAGTTACACTAAAAGTGCGATATTAAAACTTATTGATATTTATCAGAGTAAAGGAGATTACAAAAAAGCTTATAATTTAGCTAAGAAATTAATAGATGAATATTTTGCTTCTCCAGAGGCTAAAATTGCTCAGGATAAATTAGAAGAATTAGAACAGAAAATAAAGGCAAAAAGAGACGAAAATATAAAAAACAAGGAAGAAGACAATGAAAAGAGATAATAGGGATTTTGATTTTACAATAAAAACTTTAGGCCCAAGAAAAATATTATCTCCACTTAAGTTATCAACAAAGATTGGAGATTCAAAAGCAAATTTTGTTGATGATAATGAAAGAGTTTTATATCAGATTGACCATAAGAAAGGTGAAAAGATTTATAGTGAAAAGAATGCTCTAGAGATAGCTGGCCCAAGGGAAAAGATATATTTTGATCCAACAAAGGTTAGAGCAGCAATAGTTACATGTGGGGGATTAAGTCCAGGTTTAAATAATGTTATAAGATCTATAGTATATACTTTATGGTATTTATATGGTACTAGAAGTATTTTTGGAATTAAATATGGTTATCATGGATTTTTGCCAGAAGAAGGCCATGAACCTATTGTTTTAACCCCAGAGGTGGTTTCTGATATTCATAATTTAGGAGGAACTATTTTAGGAACATCTAGAGGTGGTGGAGACAGAACTGAGGATATTGTTGATACTCTTGAGAGAATGAATATAAATATGTTATTTGTGATAGGAGGAGATGGGACACAAAAGGGAGCAAGGGATATAACTAATGAAATAGAAAAGAGAGGTTTGAAAATAGCAGTTGTTGGAATACCTAAAACTATAGATAACGATCTTTATTTTGTAGATAAAACTTTTGGTTTCGATACTGCTGTAGAAAAAGCAGTGGAAGCAATTCAATCATCTCATACTGAAGCAAAAGCAGCATATAATGGTGTTGGACTTGTTAAGTTAATGGGAAGACATTCTGGATTTATAGCAGCACATGCAACATTAGCTACAAATTTAGTGAATTTTGTTTTGATTCCAGAAATCCCCTTTGATCTTGAGGGCCCTAATGGATTTTTAACTCATTTGAAAAATAGATTACTTCATAAACATCATGCTGTTATTGTTGTAGCTGAAGGAGCAGGACAAGATTTATTAATAAAGGACCCTAAAGATATAGAATATGATGAGAGTGGTAATATTAAATTAAAGGACATAGGAGTATTTTTAAAGAACAAAATAGCTGAATTTTTAAAACGGGAAGGTATTAAACATAAGATTATTTATATTGATCCATCATATATGATAAGAAGTATACCTGCAAATTCCAGTGATGCTAGACTTTGTGCTCGTTTAGGTCAAAATGCAGTCCATGCGGCTATGTCAGGGAAAACAGGTCTTTTAGTAAGTCAGGTAAACAATAGAATGGTTCATGTACCAATAGAGTATGTTGTTGAAAAGAGAAAACAAATAGATCCTGATGGAGATCTATGGAGAGACGTGATAGAAACTACAGGTCAGCCACTTCTAATGAAAAATGAACAATAATAAAAATAGTATAAAAAATAAAGATATAAATAAAATTAAAAGCGGTCTTTCTATTATAGAAAGACCGCTTTTTTACTATTAAGACTTTTAATATAAAAAATTATATTAAGACCAAGGTTTCTTTTTGTGACGATTCTTTCTAGATTTTTTCTTCCTCTTATGTTTGTTCATTTTTGCTTTTCTTTTTTTCTTTACACTAGGCATTTCATCTCCTCCTAATAATTAATTATTTTTCATTTTCATTTATTAAGCTTTTATTTAATTCATCTTTAAATATACTTGAAAATTTTATGACAGGTACATATCTCTCTTCAAGAATAATTTCTTCCCCACCTTTTTTAGGGATTCTAGCAATTCTTTTCTTTCTGTATTTAGGTATAAAAGTTCCAAAATATCTTATTTCAATAGTGTTATTTTCAGCCACATAGTCTTTTATTATATCTATAAGGGTATTTACAGAATATTTAATATCATCTAATTCTAAATTTAGATCTGGATTTTCTTTTTTAATTTTTTCATAAATATATTTTACTATATCTCTTTTTGTTACCTTCATTTTTCTCCCTTTTTTATTGTTTTAAAAGGCTTTCATATAAATTTAAGTATTCTTTTGCGGACTTTTCCCAAGAGAAGTCTTGTTCCATACCAGTTATTTGAATCTGGCGCCATATTTCTTTGTTATTGTTATATACAAATAAAGCTCTTGAAACCGCTTCTTTGAAACTTTCAACACTATATTCATAAAATTTAAAACCTGTAGCTTCTCTAGTTATAATTGTTTCAAATGTAGTATCCACAATAGTGTCGGCTAACCCACCTGTATTTCTAACAATAGGTATAGTTCCATACATTAAGCTATACATTTGATTTAAACCACAAGGTTCAAATTTAGATGGCATTAAAAATATATCACTACCAGCCTCTATTTTATGAGCTAACTCCTCAGAGAACATAATATTTACACTTATTTTATTAGGTGCTTGTATAGCCATTTCTTTAAGTTGGTTCTCAAAGTAAGGGTCTCCTGTACCTAACACTACCAATTGCAAATCGTTGTTTAAGAAAAATTCCTTTAATCCAATTATTAAATCCAATCCTTTTTGATCTGTAATTCTAGAAATGATTCCTAAAAGAGGAATATTTTCATTTACTTCTAATCCTAATTGCTTTTGAAGTCCTACTTTATTATTAACCTTTTTGTTAAGAGTTTTTACACTATACTTTTCGAAAATAAAATCATCTACCTTTGGAGACCAAACATCTGTATCAATACCATTTAATATACCTACAATATTAGCACTTCTATAAGATAGTAATCCATCAAGCCCATGTCCAAACTCAGGAGTTTGTATTTCTTTAGCATAAGTAGGACTTACAGTAGTTATCACATCAGCATATACAATCCCACCTTTAATAAAATTAACATGTCCCCAAAATTCCAAAGAACCACTATTAAAGTAATCCCATCCTAATCCTGTTTTGATAATAGTATCAGCAGGAAATAAACCTTGATAAGCTAAATTGTGGATAGTGAATACAATTTTTGTATTTTTAAAAACTTCTTCATTATTATATAAATGAGATTTTAAATATGCTGGTATTAAAGCAGTTTGCCAGTCATTTGTATGGATTATATCAAAATATTCTCCCATTTGTTTTATTAGTTCTAATACAGCTCTTGAAAAGAAAATAAACCTTTCATCATTATCTGGATAATCAGAACCTTCTTTCATATATAAGCCTTCTCTATTAAAATACTCTTCATTATATATTAAATATATATCACCTTTTTTACATTTAGGTAATTTAGTTTTAAATACCTCACATCTTTTCGCTTGATTTCCTACAAAAACTTCAAATTCGAACTTAGTTTTTTTAATATTTAAATTTTTTTTATCTAACACAGGCTTATAATATGGCATAAACCCAACAACTTTATTTCCTAATTTAGATAAAGCTTTTATTAAAGCACCTGCAACATCTGCTAGTCCTCCAGTTTTTGCAAGAGGTTGTATTTCTGAAGCTACCA
>JAMORN010000261.1 GCA_027063545.1 bacterium
CTCAGACAAGTAAAGTTACAGAAAGTAAAACAGGAATAAATTTGGAGGTTTTACCTCAAGATTATGTATCACCTATTAAAAAATCTGTTGGTAAACTAAAACATGATGTATATATTTATATTTTTGTAAATAAAGATAAAAAAGAAATGGATAATGTTTCTATTAGCTTAATAAAGGATCTTAGAACTATTTTAGGCGATAAAATAAAGTATAAAGTTTTTGAAAAAGGTTCAAAAGAAGCTAAAAAATTTAATATAAAATACTATCCAACACTTGTTTTTTTAAGTTATAAAAAGAAAGATAAGGGTATTTATTATATAGGTGCACCTTTAGGACATGAGCTTACATCTGTTTTAAATAGTATTGCTGTTTTAGGAAATTATAAGACAGATTTGCCTGATGATATAAAGAAGAAGATTAAAGACTTAGATGATGAAGTAGAAATAAAAGTATTAATAACCCCAACGTGTCCTTATTGCCCAAGGGCTGTTAGTTTAGCTCATAAATTTGCTTTTGAAAATAAAAAGATTAAAGCATATATGATTGATGTTACCCAATTTAGAGAATTGGGGGAAAGATATGGTGTTTCATCAGTACCTTTAATTGTTTATAATGAAGAGATAAAGGATTTAGGTGCTATACCACCTCAAAGGATGTTTGAGGATATATTAAAAGCAACCGATTAAAGTAAATAATTAAATAACATTTAAAAGGAGAAAAGAGGATATGACTAATTTGAAAGCTTTACCACAAGATATTATTTCAGAAGTTAAAAATGCAGTTGGTGAGTTAGATAAGGCTGTTACAATTATTTTTGTAGGGAAAGATGGAGCGTGTGAAACTTGTGAAATTACAGAAAATTTAGCAGATGATTTTGCAACATTATTTCCAGATAAGATTAATGTAAAAAAATTAAAGTTAGGAGATGAAGAGTTAAAGAAATATGGAATAGATAAAGCACCAGCACTTGCCATTGAAACTCAAGATGGCGATTTTAGAAATATTGTTTTTTATGGACTTCCAGCAGGACATGAGCTTTCATCATTTATTGAGGCTATCAAGAAAATGAGTACAGGGAAAAATGCTATACCTGTAAGTGATACAATGAAAGAAAAGTTAAAAAAGATAGATAAGCCTGTAAAAATTGAAGTTGTTGTTACCCCATCTTGTCCTTATTGTCCAAGAGCAGTAATCTTAGCTCATAATTTTGCTTATGAAAATCCAGATTATATAAGAGCATGTATGATTGAAGTATATCAATTCCCTGAAATAGGAGAAAAATATAATACTTCAAGTGTTCCTCAAATACGAATTAATGAGAATACAGAAACTCTAGGTGCTATTCCAGAGAATATGCTTTATGATACAATAATGCAAGCTTTAAGCGAAAATTAAGTTTTTTTTGTTTAATTTAATTAAAGGCAAAAATTGAGAAAGCCCTCTTCTCTTTTTTAGGGAAGAGGGCTTTTTTATTTGAAAGGTTAGGAATATTTGATTATTTTATTTTTTATTTAATGTAGTTACAATAGAAGATTATCAACCGGGGTATTCGCTTTATATCCTGAAAGAAGCGAGTATAGACTTATAACTTATTTATCACCTTTTTTAAAAGATACTTTAGGGTTTCAACGTATAAATATTGATTACTCCGTTAAAAGGTTTTTCTACAACTAAAGAAGGTAAATTAAATGATTTATGTTATAATGTTGTAACTTTATTATCATCAAATTCTACAGGGAAATTTGTAGAGATAGTAATAGTTCCAACTGACACTCTAGATAAAGATACAACTTTTTATGTAGATATAGATAAAATAGATATAACTTTAGATTATTTTTATACTTCCTTAACTAATCGTAGATATATAACAGTAACTAAAGAAGAGTATGTAAAATTTTTAGCAGATTATTTTCCAGAGTTTAGAGAATGGTATCCAGAGTATTTTGCAGAGGACACCACAGGGGTAAAATGTGGGGAGTTAAGCAAAGCTTTAGATTTAAGAGTTTATCCAAATCCATTCAATCCAGTAGTAAATATAGAATTTAGTTTACCAGAAATAAATAATGTAAGTTTAAGAGTATATGATATAGGAGGGAATTTAGTAAGGAGTATAATAGAAGGGAAGAGATTAAAAGCAGGAGAATATAAGTATAGGTTTGATGGAAGTAATTTATCAAGTGGAGTTTATTTTGTTAGATTAGAAGGTAATAATTTTAAATTAGTAAAGAGAGTTGTATTAATGAAATAGATTTTTTTCTTATTTATTTTCTCCTTTCTCTTTATTATTTTTAGAGGAAGGAGGTTTTTTTATGGATAATAATTCTCTCGAAATAATATATGGAATAAATCCTATAATATCGTCTTTAAATGAAGGTAATTTATATAAAATAATAGTAGTTAAAGATACTAAAAATCCTAAAATATGGGACATTATAAAAAAAGCAAAGAAGAAAAAGATAAAAGTTCTATTCAAAGAAAAATCTTTTTTTCGTCAATATAGAGATTATTCTCATCAGGGAATAATTGGTTTTATTCAATTAGGTAATTTTATAAATTATGAAGAATTTTTAAATATAATATCAAAAACAAAAGAAGATATAGTTTTTTTTGATTCAATAACCGACACAGGAAACATGGGAGCAATGATTAGAACATCTTTTCTATTAGGAATAAAATATATATTACTTCCTCTAAAAAATACCGCACCAATAAATGAGACAGTTTTAAAAACATCAACAGGAGCGGCATTAAAAGTTAATTTTATAACCGTAAAAAAAGAGTATAATAGTTTTATAAGTGATTTAAAGGCAATAGGATATAATATAATTTCATTAGAGGCTTCTGGTAATATTTTTATAGAAGAGTTAATAAAGAAAGATATAACACTTTCTCCCTTTCTTCTTGTAATAGGTGGAGAAGATAGGGGTGTTCATAGAAAAATTTTAAAATCAAGCGATTATATTTTAAAATTAAATATGAAAAATTCACAAGATATAAACTCTTATAATGCCTCTGTAGCCTTTGGAATATCCTTATATCTCTTGAAGAATCTTAAACAATAAGTTATATTAAAATATGGGATGGTGTGGGCCAAATGGGATCTCTTTTTTAGAGAGAATTATCCCAGATATTTATCATTTCATTTTTAGAGCAGATTTCTCAAAATGTTGTAAAGAGCATGATATATTATATGAGATAGGAGGAGATGAGAAAAAAAGAATGATCTATGATATGAAATTTTATAGATGTTTAAAGAAAGAAGTATTAAAAACTAATTTTTGTTTAAAAAGAAAATTAGGCCTTATTGTTGCAAAGATTTATTTTAAAGCAGTGAGAGTATTAGGTAGTAGTTTTTTTAATTATACTAAAATCTTAATATTTTTTCTCTTTTTTCTTCATTCAGTAGTTTTTGCATCTTTAAAACAATCATTAAATCAAACAAAAATAAAACCTTCATGGCCTATAAAAGAAAATATTATTATAACCTCTTCTTTTATGGAAGATAGACCAGCAAGATTTCATGCAGGAATAGATTTAAAGACCTATGGAAAAAATCTTCCTATATATTTACCAGAAGATGCTTATTTAATTAGACTTAATATCTCACCATGGGGATATGGAAAAGCAATATATTTTCAAGGAAAATCTGGTTATATATATGTATTTGGTCATTGTAGTGATTTTATACCCCTTATTGATA
>JAMORN010000262.1 GCA_027063545.1 bacterium
TATTTGCATATTCTTTTAAAGCATCATACATTGTTATTTTTTTCCATGGAGGTGTTAAATCTATTTCTTTATTTCTATATTTAATTTTTAAAGTCCCTAGTACTTTTTCTGCCACATAAGTGATCAATCTCTCAGCAATATCCATCATATCATTATAATCAGCATAAGCTTGATATAATTCCATCATTGTAAATTCCGGATTATGCTTATAAGATATACCTTCATTTCTAAAATTTTTTCCCAATTCATATACCTTTTCAAATCCACCAACAATTAATCTCTTTAAATATAGTTCTGGGGCTATTCTAAGGTATAAATCTATATCCAATGTATTGTGATGGGTAATAAATGGTCTTGCTGCAGCTCCGCCTTTTATTGGTTGAAGTATAGGAGTTTCAACCTCCAAAAACCCTTCATTATTCATAAATTCTCTAATCGTTTTTATAATTAATGATCTTTTTCTAAAAACTTCTCTTACTTCAGGATTTAAAATTAAATCTAAATATCTTTTTCTATATCTCTCCTCCTTATCTTTAAAAGCATCAAATACTATTCTATTTCCATTTTTATCTATTTTTTCCTTTACAATAGGTATTGGTCTTACACTCTTAGTTAATATTTCTAACTTTGTAACATAAATTGTTATCTCTCCTGTTCTAGTCTTAAAAATATTTCCTTCAACTCCTATTATATCACCTATATCTAACAATTTTACTACTTCATAATTATTTTCTCCTACCCCATCCTTTCTAATATATATCTGTATTTTTCCCACTTCATCTTGAATATGAGCAAAAGCTGTTTTACCCTGTCTTCTAAAAGACATTATCCTTCCAGCAACCTTTACTTTTTCTCCTAGATCTTCTCCCTGATCTTCTTTATATAAATTTTTAGCCTCTATAGTAGTATGAGTTTTATCATACTTATAAGGATAAGGATTTATTCCCATATTTTTTAATTTTTCTATCTTTTCTTTTCTTACACTTATTAAATTATTCTCCATATCTTATTCTCTCCTTTCTTTTATTTTTTATTTAGTATATAACTTTTTATAAATTCATCGATCTCACCATCCAATACAGCCTTGACATTTGATGTTTCATAACCTGTTCTATGGTCTTTCACTAAATTATACGGATGTAAAATATATGAACGTATTTGACTACCCCATTCTATCTTTTTTTTCTCTTTTTGAAACTGTTCCTTTTCCTTTTGCTTTTCTTCTAACTTTTTTTGATACAATCTAGATTTTAATATCTTTAAAGCAGTCTCTCTATTTTTATGCTGAGACCTCTCCATTTGACATGAAACAACGATTCCTGTAGGTATATGAGTAATTCTAACTGCAGATTCTGTTTTATTTACATATTGACCACCCGCTCCAGATGCTCTAAATGTCTCTATTTTTAATTCCTCGGGTTTTATCTCTATCTCTATATTATCATCTATTTCAGGTAAAACGCTTACTGCTGCAAAAGATGTATGCCGCCTTTTATTAGAATCAAAAGGAGAAATTCTCACTAATCTATGAACTCCTGATTCTCCTTTTAAACAACCATATGCATAATTACCTATAATATTTATTGTTGCTGACTTTATTCCTGCCTCTTCTCCATTAATCTGGTCTAAAATCTTTACTTCAAAATTATTTCTTTCAGCCCATCTTATATACATTCTAAGAAGCATCAATGCCCAATCTTGAGATTCTGTTCCTCCTGCCCCGGGTTTTATTGTTAAAATAGCATTATTTTTATCATTCTCCTCATTAAAAGCACTTTCTAATTCAAATTTTTCAAACTCTATGTAAAAATCTTTTACCATATTTTTTAATTCATCAAACTCTTCTTTATTGAAATCTTCATTTAATAATTCAACAAACTCTAAATTATCATCAATATTCTTTTTTATCTCTGTAATTTTTTTTATAATATTCTCTTCTATATTTATCTCTTTTAAGATCTGATTAAATTTTTTAGTATCCTGCCAAATATTTGGATCTTCGGTCTTTTTCTTCAATTGTTGTAATTTTTCCTTTCTTGAATCTATATCAAAGAAACCTCCAAATTGTTGCTAACCTATATTTCATATTTAATAAAAGATCTCTTACTTCTTCTAAAGTATTTAATTCCATAAAAAACTACTCTCCCGAAGCAGGTTTATATATAAACATCCATTTTTTAGACACAGAATTTATATCTCCATCTAATTTTGTTAGGGTTGCTACAGCCCAATAATAAGTCTCTCCAGCTTTTATTTCTGGTAAGGTAGAAAGGGATACACGTTTTACTATTATAGAAGATGTTGAATCAACAACCACCTCTTTATAAAACTCTTCTACAGATGGAGTAGCAGATATATAGAGTTTATAAGCAACAGCACCATCTACTTTTTTCCATGAAAATTCAATAACACTATCTGCTATAATAGAACTATCCTCTGGAGCTAAAAGCTCTGGTGGCAATAAAGGAATATCAGAAACTAATTGAGAAAAACTACTTACTTTTCCTCCTAAATCTACAGCTTGTATTTTATAATAATATCTTGTTTGAATGGTTATATTAGTATCAATATATGAGGTTTTAGGATAATCAACAAATATTGTATCAGAAGTATCTGCCCAACTTTTTATTATAACAAATTTATCTATATCATAATCTAGACTTTTCCAAGATAAAGATATCAATGTCTGTCCGTCATTATTTTTTGCACTAATTTCTATACTATCAGGAACTGAAGGAGGTAAACTATTACCTGAGGATACTTGAGTTATAATAGCTGGATATGAGATATTACCATTTATATCTATCGCATATATTCTATAGGTATAAGAAATATCATAACTATCAACTATATCAAGATATGTTGTATCTGTTTTTGTATATATTGTATCTAATACCTTTTCTATAGAAGAGATAGAATCTTCTCTAGTTAATACATAAGCATAAAAATCACTCACAGGAGAAGCACTCCATGCAAGTTGAACCTTTAAGTCTTGTGCTAATAATACTCTAAAATTCTGAACAGTTGGTGGGGGAGAATAATCAGGCTCATCTTTATCACAACTTTGAAATATTATAGTAATATAGATGATTGATAATAGAATTGAAAATCTTTTTACTAACATAATAATCTCCTGTTTTTTATTTAAAAAACTATAAAATTTTCTTAGATAATAAAATAAAAAATAAATAACAAAAAATAAACAAATAAAAAAGCCCCTCCTACCTATATAAAGGTAGAAGGGACTCTTTTATTTATAATTCTTTTAACAAAAATTTTAATTATACATCGTAATATAAAACAAACTCCCATGGATGTGGCCTCATATCAACTTCCATAGCTTCCCATTTCTTTCTTTCAATCCATGCTTCAATAATATCTTTTGTAAATACTCCTCCTCTTAGTAAAAATTCATAATCTTTTTCTAATGCTTCTACTGCCTCATATAAAGATCTTGGTGTAGATTCTATATTAGATAACTTTTCCTTAGGTAATTCATAAATATTTGTATCTAAAGCCTCACCCGGATCTATCTTATTAATAATTCCATCAATACCTGCCATTAACATTGCAGCAAATGCTAAATATCCTGTTGCTGATGGATCTGGGAATCTCACTTCAATTCTTTTAGTTTTAGGGGAATTAGAATACATTGGT
>JAMORN010000263.1 GCA_027063545.1 bacterium
GAGGTAATGAAAGGAGGTTCTTCCTCAGATAACTCTACAACACAAAAGAATGTTTCTCAGGCTCTAAGTGAATTGGATTCTATATCTGATGGTGATATTATTAAACAGGCTCAATATGCTAATTTAGATTCAGAATCTAACTTGCCATCAGATAAAATATCTAATATTCAGTATTTACTTGATATAGAGCTTGATATTGCAATAGAATTAGGAAGAACAAAGATGACTATAAAAGATATTTTAGAATTAACAAATGGAAGTATAATAGAATTAAATAGATTAGCTGGTGAACCTGTTGATGTTTTAGTAAATGGTAAAGTTATAGCTAGGGGTGAGGTTATAGTTATAGATGAAAATTTTGGTGTAAGATTAACATCTCTTGTATCACCAGAAGAAAGATTGAAAAGTTTAAGATAATTTTCTATCTTTATAAATATGAAGAAAATAGAAATATTTTTTGTTTTAATTATTATAGTAATTTTTCAGGTAATAGATATTGGAGCAAAGGGGCAGTACAACAATGAAGATTCTATTCTAACCCAAAAATTATTGAGTTCTTACAATAAAGCCTCTGAGGGACAAAAAAGATTAATAGATGATACAGTAAATATTTCGACAAAAATAGAAGAAAGTAAACTTAATATATTTTTGATAAAATTTTTTATTAGTCTATTTATTATTTTACTCTTTTTTATAGGATTGTATTTATATTTCAAACGCTATAATAAAAGAGGGATATATGTTAGTGAAAATATAGATATTTTAGAAGAATATCCTATTGACTTTAATAGTAAGATTGTTGTCTTAAGATTTTCCGATAGAATCTTAGTTTTTGTATTAAATAAAACAGGAAATGCTTCTTTGTTAACAGAAATTAAAGGGGATGAAGCTTTAAATATTATATCATCTTATAGTGATGTGTTGAGTGAAAACTATTTAGGTAGATTTTCTAATATTATTGACAGATTTTTGGATAAATATAGAGAAAAACCAAAATATAAATAAGTTATGAAGAAGTTAATAAATATTATCTTTATTTTATTTATTTTATTTTCTCATACATTTGCTCAAAATATTAATACAGCTCAAAGTAATCAATTACCTTTAATCCCTAAATTAGATTTTATAACTACAGCAACTAATGCCCAAGATGTGAGTGTATCTATTCAGATTTTAATTCTATTGACTATTTTAGCCTTAGCACCTTCCATATTAATAATGATGACAGCATTTTTGAGGATAGTAATAGTACTCTCTTTTCTAAGAAGAGCTTTGGGACTTCAGACAACACCTCCTAATCAGGTAATAATAGGCTTTGCATTATTCTTAACATTTTATGTGATGAGCCCTGTTATAGATGATATTTATAATAACGCATATAAGCCATATTCTCAAGAACAAATAAGTTTTTATGAATTTTTAGATAGAGTTCAAAAACCATTAAAGTATTTTATGTTAAAGCAAACTAGGGAAAAGGATCTGGCTTTATTTATAAAATTAGGAAAAATCCCCAAACCTAAAGGTATTGAAGATCTAAAAATGAGAGTTATAATTCCTGCTTTTATTGTTAGTGAGTTAACCAGGGCTTTTGAAATAGGATTTATTTTATATATTCCATTTTTAATAATAGATATGGTTATAGCTTCTATTTTAATGAGTATGGGTATGATGATGCTGCCACCTATAATGATATCAATGCCTTTTAAAATAGTATTATTTATACTAGTAGATGGTTGGCATTTATTGGTGAAAGAATTAATTTTGAGTTTTAAATAGGGTGAAAAGATGACAGAGGTTACAGTTATAAGGATAATTCAGGAAGCTTTATGGATATCTTTTTTGATAAGTGCACCAATTCTCATAGGTAGTCTAATTATAGGACTTCTCATAGGTATATTTCAAGCAGTAACTCAAATTCATGAGATGACCTTAACATTTGTTCCTAAAATTATAGTTGTTGTCTTTATATCACTTGTTATTTTTCCTTGGATTGTTAATAAGATAATAGATTATACTATACGCCTTTTTAATATGATTCCCCATTTATAAATAAAGTTAAATATAACAATTTATGGAACTAACATTAAAGGAAATTGGGAGTTTTATTTTAGTTTTAAGTAGAATTTTATCCTTAATAGCTACTTATCCTCTATTTGGATCAAAATTATTACCAACACAAGCAAAGGTAGGATTGGCTTTTTTTTTAGCTTTATCAATTTATCCTATTGTTGATATTCAATATAATTTCAATAATTTAATCCAATTTATTGGGTATATGACTATAGAAGTAATAATAGGGATTATAATAAGTTATAGTGTATCTATTTTATTATACTCTTTATCATTTGTCGGGGATTTGATTGATTATCAGAATTCCTTTATAGTAGCTAGAGAGTTTGATCCATTTTTCTTTGTTCCTATGTCTATTACTGGAGAAATATTTTTTGTAACTTTTCTTTTAATATTTATATATATTGGAGGGTTATCTTTTAGTTTTTATACAATAGCTCAAAGTTTTAAATGGATAAATCCATATAATATTCATCTATTAAATGATAATGTATTAGTTTATGTTATAAAGTTAATAACACTATTTTTTGTAATAGGTTTTAAACTTTCTGCGCCAATTCTTTCAGCTTTAATTGTAACTACCATAATTCTAAGTATAATAGCAAGAACTGTTCCTCAAATAAATATTTTTATAGTAGGTATACCATTAAAAGTTGGAATAAGTTTAGTATTTTCTATTTTTTCTCTGCCAATTATAAAGTTTATTTTTGAAAGTGCTTGGAATAATATGGAAGATATGATAGTTAACATATTAAAACATATTTAAAAAATAAGGGTAAAATATGCCAGAAGATTCTTTTGAGGAAAAGACGGAAGATCCCACCCCTAAACGATTAGAGGATGCGCGGAAAGAGGGTAATGTTGCTCGGAGTGTAGAATTAAATTCTGTACTTATTCTTATATTTGTATTTGGGGAGTTGTATTTTCTATCAGAATTTTATTATAAAAGATTTTTAGAAAGTATAAGTTTTTTCTTTTCTTTTTTGGGGAAAATAGCAACGTTTTCTCAAATAGATTTTATTCAATTTGTAATTGAAAGTTTAAAATTTTTTATGTTATTATCTTTACCTGTAATGTTATTAGCTTTAACTATTGGAATTATATCGAATTTACTACAGATAGGTTTTTTATTTACTATTAATCCTTTAATCCCTAAATTTGATCGTTTAAATCCCATAATGGGGTTTTCTAACTTATTTTCTAGAAGAAATTTTGTTGAATTAATTAAAAATATTTTAAAACTATTAATAATTGGTTTAGTTGCTTTTTTTGTTTTATATAAAAATCTTTCAGAAGTTTTACAATACTCACAATATTCAGTCTTGAATATTTTAATTTCTATTTGTAAATTAAGTATAAAGATAGTATTTTATATATCATTTGTATATTTTATATTAGCATTATTTGATTTCTGGTATCAAAAGTTTGAACATTGGAATAGATTGAAGATGAGTATTCAGGAGGTTAAGGAAGAACAGAAGCAATTGTATGGAGATCCAAAGGTAAGATCCCGTATAAGATCTTTACAAATGGAGAT
>JAMORN010000264.1 GCA_027063545.1 bacterium
TTATGGAATACCTGAAGGTACTAAATTATATCGAGCCACAGGAAGAACTAAAGATGGTAAAATATGTCAACATTGTGGTGGACTAGGGTATAAAGGTAGAGTAGGTATATTTGAATTAATAGTTCCTGATGAAACTATAAGAACTATGATTATTCAAAGAAAGTCTTCTACAGAAATAAAAAAATATGCTGTTGAAGCTGGAAGGATGAGAACACTAAGACAAAATGGTATAAGAAAAGTTATTCAAGGTATTACATCTTTAGAAGAAGTTCTAAGAGTAACAAAATCTGATAATGATATAATATAATGGCCTATAATAAACTTGATAATAATATTTCTCATCAAATTATTTCATTGTTGAACGAAGCACAACAAGAGGCAGTTTTAGCAAAAGATGGGCCAGTTTTAGTATTGGCTGGTCCAGGAAGTGGAAAAACTAAGGTAATAACTCATAGAGTAGCATATCTAATATCTCAAGGTGTAAATCCTGAAAGAATTCTAGTATTAACTTTTACAAATAATGCTGCCAATGAAATGAAACAAAGAGTTAAAAAGCTTCTAAATAAAGAAGATATAAATATTCCTATGGGTACTATTCACTCTTTTGGTGCTAAAATTTTAAGAAAAGTTGCCCCTCTTTTTGATAGAAGTAAAAATTTTTCAATATATGATGATGAGGATAGTAAAAATATATTAAAAAGAATTTTAAAAAATGGTTCATTTAATAATATAGATCCTGATTTAAGATTAACTATTTATGCTATTGAGCATATAAAATACAACTACTATGAATTATCTTATGAAAAGTTATTTAATATAAATGACGATATAATTAACGAAGACTATATAAAAATATATATAGAGTATGAAAATACATTAAAAAATAACAATGCTTTTGATTTTAATGATTTAATTATAAAACCTCTATATTTATTCAAATTTAATGATAATATAAGAGAAACATTTGAAGAAAAATTTGATTATATACTTATCGATGAATTTCAAGATACAGATAAACTTCAGCTTGAATTATTTTTACTTCTTAGAATAAATAATAATAACATATTTGTTGTTGGAGATGAAGACCAATCTATATATGCTTTTAGACGAGCTCATCCTAAAAATCTATTTTTATTTGTAGAACATTTTAAAAATCAGGTAAAAATTATAGATCTTAAATATAACTATAGATCTCAAGCCAATATTGTTGAAGTCTCAAAGGCATTAATAGTAAATAATAAAGAAAGATTTGATAAACAACTAATACCTATAAAAGACAAATCTAAAAGTGTCTTCGTAATTCAAAATGTATCTGAAAAGGAAGCATGTAATTTTATAATAAAAAAGATAGAAGAAATAAAAAAGAAAAATAATCTTAGATATAGTGATTTTGCTGTGTTCTATCGTTCAAATAGGATCTCTAGAGTTTTAGAGATGTATTTTAAAGGCATTATTCCTTATCAAATATATGGTAGTATAGAATTTTATAAAAGAAAAGAAATTAAGGATATACTTGCATTTCTAAAGATTTTGGTTAATCCATCTGACGATGAAAGTTTTATAAGAGTGCTTACTAATATTTATAATGGAGTTGGAGAAAAAACATTAGAAAAATTAATATTGACGAAGAATAAATATAAAAGATCTAATCTTAAAGATACTTTATTCTTCACTATTGAAAATAATATTGAGTTTGGTAGAACAAAAAATTCTCTAAAAAAAATATATGAAAATTTAAACATAATAGAAAAAAAATATAAAGAGCTTTCTTTAAAAGAATTTATTTATTTTTTATATGATAATTTAAACTACACAAAAAGAATTATAGATACATACAATAAGATAACAAATCCTTATTATAATAAAGAGGAAAATATAGATAAATATAATGATGAAAAATTAATGGATATATATGGAAATATAATAGAATTAAAAAATGACATTCTTTCTTCAAACGTAGAATCCTTAGAAGAGTATCTTCAAATGGTATCACTTCAAACAAATAAAGAAAATAAAAATGAAGATAGTGTAAAATTTATGACCCTTCATTTATCTAAAGGACTTGAATTCCATTCAGTATTTATTTTTGGTGTAGAAAATGAGGTAATTCCTCATAAATTAGCTTTAGCGGGGAGTAAAGAAAAAGATAATGGTCCGATTGCTGAAGAACGTAGACTTCTCTATGTTGGAATAACAAGAGCAAAAGAAAATCTATTCTTAATAGTAAGAAATAAAAAAGAAACTTATTGCGAACCCAGTAATAATCAAGAAACTCATGAAATTTCTATGTTTATTAATGAAATAAAAAATAATTTAAAAGATAAATCTATTTTCATTATTACAGACTTAAATAGTATAGAAAATAAAGATAATGATGATGATAATAATAATAATAATTATCCAATAAATGTGGATCAAGATGTTTTTCATAATATATTTGGGAAAGGCAAAATAATAAAAGTATATGGCGATCCATCCTCTCCTACTCTTGAAATCAAATTTCAGAGATATGGAATTAAAAAAATAAAGTATAATACAAATAATATTTCTCTTCTTTAATATCAAAATTAAACATCTATTATTAACTTTTGGAACAAAAATTATTTAAAATAGAAGCACTTTTTTAATAACTTTTTATAAAAACAACAATATTACCTTATAACTTATTGTATTAATTTAAATTATAAAAAAGGTATATAAATTGCCATTTATAATGACCCTACGAGAACAGAAAATAAATAAGGTTCTCTTATAACAAAGAATAAAAACTAAAAAAAAGGAGGATGAATATGATGGATAAATTAACAATAAAGCTACAAGAGGCTTTTCAGACAGCATTAAATAAGGCTATTTCCAATTCCAACCCAGAGTTAGAAGTAGAGCATTTATTTTCTGCAATTTTGGAAGGTGATAACATTGCAAAACCATTATTCCAAAAATTAGGTGTTAGTATTGACCCTATTAAAAAAGAGGTAGATGATGCGATTAAACTTTTACCTAAAGTTGCAGGACAAACCTCAGAACCCACTATTTCTTATAAATTAAGAAAAGTTTTAATTGAAGCTGAAAATGAAGCTAAAAATCTAAAAGATGAATATTTAAGTGTTGAACATATTATTTTAGGAATACTCAAAGAAAGATATAATAAAGTTGCTGAAATATTAGAAAAACACGGGGTTACAGGAAATTCTGTTTATTTAGCAATTAAAGAATTAAGAAAGGGTGATAGAATTACATCAGAGAACCCTGAAGATACCACAGATGTACTTAAAAAATATTGTATTGACTTGGTTGAAGCAGCAAAAGAGGATAAAATTGACCCTGTTATAGGAAGAGATGAAGAAATAAGAAGGGTGATACAAATCCTTTCAAGAAGAACAAAAAATAATCCAGTACTTGTTGGAGACCCAGGGGTTGGTAAAACTGCTATTATAGAAGGACTTGCAAGAAGAATATATGAAGGTGATGTACCAGAAAACCTAAGGGATAAAAGAATATTAGCACTTGATATGGGAGCTTTGGTTGCAGGTGCTAAATATAGAGGTGAATTTGAAGAGAGGCTGAAAGCAGTCAT
>JAMORN010000265.1 GCA_027063545.1 bacterium
TTTGGTAAACAATCTTCTTACTCTTCCTTTATTTTTTGCAGCATTTTTTACCTTTTCAATAATTTCGGCTGAGACTTTATGTATGTCCAATGATATAGTACCTGATGGTTTGGTAATAAAATCGAATGCACCTAAATCAAGAAGTTCTAAGGTAATATTTGCTTCCTCTGTAGTCAGAGATGAAATTATAACAACAGGAATTTCAAAACCATCTTGTTTTAATTTTTCAAGAGCTTCTTTCCCATCCATTACAGGCATATTTATATCTAAAGTTATTACATCAATATTTTCTTTACCAATATATTCAATTTTTTCAAACATATGAGCGCCATTTCTAGCAGTATCTATAACTTTAATCTCAGGGTCAGATTCTAAAATTTCTGAAATAGCTTTTCTCATAAAAGCAGAGTCGTCAACAACTAATACTTTAATCATCTTTTTCTCCTTATTATATTCTTATTAAAAAATTTTGTTTATAATACATCAATTATATATACAATAGAGCCATCACCTAAAATTGTGATACCACTTAATTCTTTGATATCAGATATAGCATCTGGCACAGGTTTAACAACACTATCTATTGTACTTATGACTTTATCAACAACCAATGCTTTTTCTCTATAGTTATCAATTAAAAGAGTTATATCTTCATTCTCATTTGTATTAGATTTTATTTGAAGAATTTCATTTGTATAAATTACTTCAATAACCTTATCTCTATGATGAATAACATTTAAATCATTAAATTTTGTTATTTCATTCTTAGATACCTTTACAATTTCACTTATATTTTCAGCAGGTATACCTATGGATAATTGCCCAACTTTGGTTAACAAAATTTTTTGTATAGCAAGAGTTAAAGGTAATACAAGTCTAAATGTTGTTCCTACATTAATTTGGGATTCAACATAAATATTTCCTCCAAATTCAGTAACAGCAGCTAACACTGCATCGGTTCCTACACCCCGGCCTGATATTTCGGTTGCTTGATCTTTAGTTGAAAATCCAGGTAAAAATATTAGGTTTATTATTTCTTCCTCGGCCATTTTATCCAGTTCTTCTTTTGTCTTTAATCCCTTTTCCAAAGCTTTTTGTTTAACTTTTTCTGGATCAATCCCACGTCCATCGTCTGAGACTTCTATAATAACATTTCCAGCATTTTGATAAGATTTTATTTTTAAGGTCCCTTCTTCAGATTTCCCTATTTTTATTCTTTCTTCTGGAGTTTCAATACCATGATCTATAGCGTTTCTTATTAAATGAATCATTGGTTCACCTATTTTTTCAACAATAACCTTATCTAATTTTGTATCTGCTCCTTCTACAACAAATTTCACTTTTTTATTTAATTGTTTGGATAAATCTCTTACTAATTTAGGGAATCTTTCAAAAAGAGTAGTTAAAGGAATCATTCTCATTTCTAAAATTATATTTTGTAAATTATCTACCAGGCTTTTAAATCTTTGATATTTATCTTTAAGTTCTTTCCCTGCTTCTATATTTTGGTATTCTTTTTGTAATTTAATAATAAAAAAGTTAAGCCATTCTTTAAAAACAGATACCTCTCCCAAAATATCCATGATGTTTTTTACAACAGACTCTTCTATTTTTAAGTAATTAGATTTGGATATATACCTTGATAAATCATGCTTCTTATCTGAAGATTTACTTTTTTTAGGAGAATAAGTCTCTATTATTTGATTTTTATAACTGTTTAAAGAATTTGCTATATCACCAAGATAAATTTTTATTTTTTCATTTTCCATATTTAATAGAGCAGTATTTAATTCTTTTATTTTTGAAGATATACTATCTAATTTTAGTTTTTCACTATAGGATAAAATTGCAATAGCTGACCTTTGAATAAAATCTATTTCTTCATCAGAAAAAGAATCTTTATTTTTTAGTTCATTATACATTGGTATATATTGATCGATAATTTTTATAAAACCCTCTATTTCAGGAGGAACATTTTCTAGTTTATTTGATTTTGTAGTAGAAGTAGATTTGGCTTCACCTTTAATTAAACTATTTACTAGTTCTTCAATATCACTATCATCAACATCTTCATCAGGATTTTCTTTAAATGTTAAAAGAAGATCGTCAAGTCTATCAATTATTTCCTGTAGTATATCTAGTTGTTCTTCTGATAATTCTTGATTTTCATCTCTTACTTTTTGAAGAAATCCTTCTGTAGAGTGTGCTAAATTTTTTATAGCTTCTAAAATTTTATTAGGTCCATAGCTTAATAAAATTCCAGTATTTCCCTTTAATGTATGAAATCCTCTAAACAGTTCGTTAATTAAATTACTATCTATACCTTCTTCTATTATTTCATTAACAACTTCTGAGAGATGAAGAATAATTTCTTCTGCTTCTTTTTGATAATTATTTAATAAACTAGCAGGTATCTCCTTTTTGGATGACTCTTGTTCTTTGGTAGTTTCTTCTTCATAAAGTTCCTTTTTTTCTTCTTTTTTAGATTTTCTTCCTCGTTTCGATTTTTTAGGGGAGTTTTCTTGTAGTTCTTCAATTTCCACGCCATCTTCTATAATAAATTCCAGTAGTTCTTTTATATCTTTTTTAGAGTGATCTGTTTCAAGTTCAACATCTGCCCAGAATTTATGATCATCTGTTACTTCTTCTTCAGGATCAGGAATATTTTCTTCTATTATATTAACTTTTACTTTTCCAAATTCCTTTAAATCATCAATATAAAATCTAGGATCAATAGCTCTTTCAAAAACACTTTTACCTAACCTAAATTTAATAAGAAATTTTGCCATTATTACCCTCCTATTTAGAGACTTCTAATACAAATTAAAATAATTCAATATCAGTTGAGGCATCTTCCATTTTTTCCCCAACTTGTTGTGTGTGTTTTGAAAGATCATAATTCATATTTTTAGAAGTAATCTCCGCTTCTCTAAACACTGTTGCTATAGACTTAAATTCTTCTTCTAATTGTTTTATATTGTTAGATAAAGTTTCTTCATCTATTTCTTCATATATAAAATCAATAATTGTATCTATCATTTTTAATGTAACATTGAATTTTTTTGCAATATTTTGCATTCTTTGATTGTCTATATCAATGAATTGTAGTTTTTGAGTAATTTTCCTTTTTATATCAGATATATTATCTATGAGTTTAGAAGAAAAATCAGATGTAAATTTAATATATTCAATAAAATCACTAGTAAACGTTAAAACATTTTTTTCCACTTCTTTTAAATGTTTTTCTTGTTTTTCCATAAACTCTTGTTTAAAATTAAAGAAAAATTTTTGAACTTTTTCTATCAGTTTAGACAAAGAAGCTTCAATATCTCTCATATTAACACTTATAGTTTGTCCTAATTCTCTTATATTATTGGAGGCTTCTTTAATATTTTGAGAGATAAGTTCAAAATTTTTAGAAGCAGTACCCATTTTTTGAGATTCTATAAAAGCATTTATAGAAATAAGGTCTACTTTTTGAGATATTTTAACAATTTTTAAAATTTCTTTATTTATATCTTTCATCATTTTATATATATTCTCTAATTCAGAAAAGAATTCTTC
>JAMORN010000266.1 GCA_027063545.1 bacterium
CAATACTTGGGTTTAATATTATATTAAAGATCTAACATACTAAATTAACATACTAAATTTCTTCTTATCTAAATTATGTTAAAAAAATTTTTATAAAAAAAAAGTCCGTTTTCCCGTGCCCGGATATTTGGTTCCAACCTCCCTTTCTACGTTGGGGACATCTTCCCTATAGAGGCTGATCTGCCCTCTATGGAGCAGCTCCTGTGCCTACTATAGGGGAATAGTCCCCTCCGTCTATAGTGTTGGAACCCGCTATAATTTTTTAACGGGCACGAAGAAAACAGACTATTACTATCTTTTTAAAATATCCTCAATTTGACCTATAATACCTTTTATCTTTTCTTTTAGTTCTCTAACTTCAGGGAAAGATTCTATATCACTATCTTGTATACCTACCTGTTTATAAAGTTCATCTGCTATATTTAAAGCTACTAATATTAATAGCCTCTCCCTGTCATTCTTTAATACTGGATAAGCTTCCTCTATCATTTTTATTTTATTATTAACATAGTCTACTAAGGTCATTATATACTCGGGAGAGCCTTCTGCTTGTAAAGTTAATTTCTTTCCTCCAACTACAATATTCATCTTTGTTTGACCTTTAAAAACTTCGTTTCCCATAGCCTTTTTTTTATTTAATATAATATTTTTTTTCTTTTTTTCTAGATGTACACTACCTTATTCATTCCTCTCTAAATTATCAATGCTTTCTATTATCCTTTTTATTCGTTCTGTAACACCTGCTTTTATCTCTTCTATAGCGGATTCCAACCTTTGTTTTTCCTCTCTCAAAGATCTAACTTCCTCTTCTAAATTAGAAATCCTTTCTTTTAAAATATTATTTTCGTTTTTATACTCTATATATTTTTCCATTAAAATTTTTAATTTCTTTTCTAAAATATTAAGCTCTTCTAAATTCATAAGTTATAAATCCTTTTTATATTCTTAAATCAATATTTAAATTTTTTCTACAAGCCTTTATAATGTTCTCAAAATATTTATCTATTTCTTTGTCTGTAAATGTTTTATCTTTTGGTTTAAAGTACATTCTATATGAAATAGAACGTACGTTTTTTCCTAATTTTTCACTTTCATAGTAATCTACTTCTTCTACTTTATATATATATGGACCTCCATTTTTTAATATAGTTTCTCTTACCTTTTCTGATGGAATACTAAATGGAACTATAAAAGCTAAATCTCTCCATACTATTGGAAATTTTGGAATAGGTTCATATTTAATTTCCTTTTTGTTATCTAATATTTCCTTATAAAATATTTCAAAAAAGAAAATATTCTTTTCTATATCATATTCTTCTAAAATATCTGAAGATAAACGCCCTATTATCCCTATTACCCTTCCATTCAACAAAATTTCTTCTGATAAATCAAAACCTGATAATATAACTCTATTATAAGATAACTGAGTAAAATCTAAATCTAAAATATTTAAAATACCCTCTAAAATACCTTTTACATCAAAATAATCTAACTCTTCTTTATCTTTTGTTGCCCAGTTTAGATAAAATCTCTTTCCTGATAAAATAACCCCTAAAACAGGTATCTCTTTAGAATAAAAATCTTCTCTTTCATCTTTTCCATAAATAAAACCAAATTCAAATAATCTAAAATCATCATTATAATGATGAATATTATGCTCAGCTATTTTTAGCATAGAAGGAAGCATACTTGTCCTTAAGTGTGTCATACCCTTTGTTAAAGAATTAGCTAATTCTATAATTTCTAAATTATAATAATTAAAAAATTCAGCCTCTCTCTTATTAACAAGTGTTGTTGTATAAATTTCTCTTAATCCTAATCCCCTTAAACTCTTTTTTATATCATAAATCTTTCTATCAAAAACATCATCATCTGAAATATACTCACTACCTCCAAAAGGCAATTTTGATTCTATATTTTCATAACCATAAATCCTAGCTATTTCTTCATAAATATCTTCTTTTATAGATATATCAACTCTAAATGTGGGAATCTTTACTTTATAAAAAGAGATTTTCTTTTCAAGAATGCTAAAACCTAAACCTTTTAATATGTTTTCTGTCTTCTCTTCTGTAATATCAATATCTATTCTTTCTCTTAACTCTTGCAAGTCAAATTCTACTTCTTTTTCTTCTATTTTCTCAGGATAGATATCTCCTATCTCAATAACCTCTCCACCTGCCACTTCAAGAATTAAATCAATAGCATAACTTAAAGCCTTCTTAACTCCATTTGGATCTATTCCTCTCTCAAATCTATAACTAGAATCTGTTGATACTCCTAACTTCTTTGATCCTCTTCTTATAACCACAGGATCAAAGTAAGCACATTCAAGTAAAATATTGGTAGTAGTTTCAGAAATAGCACTTACCTCTCCACCAATTATACCCGCAATTGCCACAGGCTTTTTTTCATCTCTTATTGTTAAAATACTACTATCTAATTTATAAGTATATGAATTTAAAGCTAAAATCTCCTCTCCATCTTTTGCCCAATCAACAATTATCCTCTCACCATCTAACTTATCAAAATCAAAAGCATGCATTGGATGATTAAGCTCAAATAATACTAAATTTGTTATATCAACAATATTATTTATAGAATTTGCTCCTACAGAATTTAATTTTTTCACCAACCAACTTGGTGAAGGCCCTATCTTAACATTCTTAATTATAGCATAAGCATATCTTGGATTTGCTTTAGTATCCCTTACTTCAACCCTATTATTATGATAATTTAAGTTCTCTTTTTCCTCTATCTTCTTATCTCTAAACTCTCTTTCTATAATTGGAGAAAGCTCCCTTGCAATTCCCCTTACAGACAAAGCATCGGGTCTATTTGGTGTAATTTCTATATCTATAACATCAATTAATCCAACAACCTCATAAAAATCCTTTCCTATATCTTTTTCTTTAACTCCTTCCTTTTTTAAATCCCAGATTCCAAAAGATTCCTCCTCAAAACCTAACTCTTTTTTAGAGCAAAGCATTCCAAATGATTCAACTCCCCTTAACTTAGCCTTTTTTATCTTAAATCCTTCACCAAAATCCGCCCCTATTAAAGCAACGGGCACAAGCATCCCTTCATAAACATTAGAAGCACCTGTTACTATCTGAAGAACCTCATTTCCAACATTAACCTGGCATATCTGAAGTTTGTCAGCATTTGGATGCTTTTCTAGTTTTTCTATCTTTCCTATTTTTATATTATTAACCCTCTTACCTATAGTAGAAGCCTCTGCCTCGATTCCTCTTATTGAAAGAAGATAAGCAAGTTCCTTGGCAGAATAACCATCTATATCTATAAACTCTTTTAGCCAAAAAAGTGGAACCCTCATATTATTCCTTTCTCCTTCTCTATTATCAAAAATTAAAATTGATCTAAAAATTTTATATCATTTTCATAAAAGAGTCTTATATCCTCTATAGCATATTTTAACATTGCAATTCTTTCTATACCCAATCCAAAAGCAAACCCTGAATATTTATCTGGATCAATTCCTCCAGCTTTTAAAACATTAGGATGAACCATTCCCGCTCCTAACACTTCTAAATATCC
>JAMORN010000267.1 GCA_027063545.1 bacterium
GCTCCCATTCTATCCATTTTATTAACAAAAGCAATACGAGGAACTCTATACTTATCAGCCTGACGCCAAACAGTTTCACTTTGAGATTCTACTCCTCCTACAGCTTCAAAAATCACCACAGCACCATCTAAAACCCTCAATGATCTTTCTACCTCTGCCGTAAAATCTACGTGACCTGGAGTATCTATAATATTTATTATATGTTCTTTCCATTGACATTGTACAGCCGCTGAAGTAATTGTAATACCTCTTTCCTTTTCTTGTTCCATCCAGTCTGTAGTGGCTGCCCCATCATGAACTTCACCAATCTTATGAATAAGACCTGTATAATACAAAATTCTTTCTGTAGTTGTTGTTTTACCAGCATCAATATGAGCAATAATACCAATATTTCTAATTTTTTCCAAATTATATTTATACTCAGCCATCCATCCTCTCCTTTATTTTACCACTTAAAGTGTGCAAATGCTCTATTTGCTTCTGCCATTCTATGAACATTTTGTTTTATCTTAACCGCTGCACCTTCATTTCTATATGCAGCCATAAGTTCTTCAGCCAATCTTTGAGCCATAGGTTTACCTTTTTTCTCTTGAGCAGATGTAATTATCCATCTAATAGCTAAAGATAATCTTCTCTCTGGTCTAACTTCTACAGGGATTTGATAATTTGCCCCACCTATTCTTCTTGTTCTCACCTCTAACTTAGGTTTTACATTTTCAATTGCCTTATTAAAAACATCTAAAGGATTCATACCCATTTTTTCTTCAATTATACCCATAGCATCATAAAAAACTTTCATTGCTGTTGTTTTTTTACCATCCTTCATTAGTCTATTAATAAATTTTGTAATTATAACACTATTATAAACAGGATCTGGCTTAATTCTTAACCATGGTTTTACTTTCTTCTTAGCCATATCTTATCTCCATTATTATTCTTTTGGTTTTTTTACTCCATATCTAGAACGAGATTTTCTTCTTCCTTCTACCCCTGCTGTATCTAAAGCTCCTCTTATTATATGATATCTAACACCTGGTAAATCCTTAACTCTTCCACCCTCTACTAATACTATTGAGTGTTCCTGTAAATTATGTCCTTCTCCCGGAATATATGCTGTAACTTCATAACCATTAGATAATCTCACTCTTGCTATCTTTCTCAACGCAGAATTAGGTTTCTTAGGGGTCATAGTTGTTACTCTTACACATACCCCTCTTTTTTGAGGTGATCCTTGTAAAGCTCTCGCTCTTATTTTTTTCTTCTTTGGTTCTCTTCCATATCTCACTAATTGATTAATGGTTGGCAACTTATTCCTCCTGTTTTCTACTTTTTTGGGACTTTGTAAATATAGTTTTTTTACTATTAAATGTCAAAAGTTTTTTTATTGTAATGTGTTAAAAATCATTGAAGTTTTCTTCCTCTCCTCCAAAACTACCTATTTCTTCCTCTACGTCAGTCTGTTCAATCTCATCAACTAACTTGATATTTTTATATCTCTTATTTCCTGTACCTGCAGGAATTAATCTACCTATAATTACATTCTCTTTTAATCCTCTAAGTTCATCTACTTTTCCTGATATTGCAGCATTTGTTAATACTCTTGATGTCTCTTGGAATGATGCTGCAGAAATAAATGACTCTGTCATAAGTGCTGTTTTTGTTATTCCTAATAACACGGGTTCATATTCTGCAGGTCTTTTACCTTCAGCTAATACTTTTTTATTCTCTTCCAATACAATATGTCTATCAACAAAATCACCTTCTAAGAATTGTGTATCATTTGATTTTGTAATTCTAACTTTTTTCATCATTTGGCGGATAATACACTCTATATGTTTATCATTAATACTAACACCTTGTATTCTATAAACATCCTGAATTTCATTCAATAAGAACTCTTGTACAGCATTTATACCTTTAATTTTTAAAATATCATGTGGAGATACAGGACCTTCACACAATTTTTCTCCAGCCTTTACCTTATGTCCATCATATACTAAAATATGTCTACCTGCTGGTATAAAATACTCATGAACATTTCCTTCTTCATCTACTATTTCTATTTTTCTTTGTCTTCTTACAATTTCTTTTATATGTACTATTCCATCAACTTCTGCAATTATAGCTTTATTTTCGCTTTCTTTAGCTTCAAATAATTCTGCAACCCTTGGAAGACCACCAGTAATATCTGTAGTCTTACCTGATTCTCTAGGAAGCTTAGCTAAAATATCTCCAGGATAAACTTCTTGACCATCTTTCACAGCTAATCTTGCCCCTACAGGTAATGAATAGGTTTTTATTACTTCTCCATCCTCATCCACTATTTCTATATATGGGAATCTATCTTTATATTCTATAATTACCCATTCTTCTATGTTAGTTGTCTCATCTTTTTCTACCTGATATGTATCATTTTCTATTAAGTTTTTAAATACAACTTTTCCTTTAACATCTGTAATTATTGGAATATTATATGGGTCCCATTCATATAATTTTTGTCCTTCTTTTACTTTTTGTCCATCTTCAACAAAAAGAATAGCACCCATTGGTAATTCGATTTTTGTTTTTTCTAAATTAGTATTTTCGTCAATAATTGAAAGTTCTCCATTTCTATTTAATACTATTTTCTTACCATCTTTATTCTGTACTATTTCTATATTTTCAAGTTTTACTATACCATCTGTTTTACTAGAAATTTCTCTTTCTGCAGCAATACGCGCAGCAGTACCTCCCACGTGGAATGTTCTAAGAGTAAGCTGTGTTCCAGGCTCACCAATAGATTGAGCTGCAATAACTCCAACAGCATCTCCTATTTCAGCTAATTTTCCTGTTCCTGGGAAGATACCATAACACTTTTGACAAATCCCGTATTTAGATTCACAAGTCAACACACTTCTTACCATCACACTTTCAATACCTGCTTCTTCTATCTTCTTTGCCTTTTCTTTAGTTATTAATTCTCCAGAAGCAACAATAACCTCTCCTGTTATTGGATGATAAATATCTTTTAAAACAAATCTACCTTCTATTCTTTCAGATAAAGGTACAACTATTTCATCACCTTGTTTTATTACTGATACCTTTATTCCTCTTATAGTTCCACAATCATGCTCTGTAACAATTAAATCTTGAGCCACATCAACTAATCTTCTCGTTAAATATCCAGCATCTGCTGTTTTTAAAGCTGTATCAGCCAATCCTTTTCTAGCTCCATGAGTTGAAATAAAATATTCAAGAACATTTAATCCTTCTTTAAAGTTTGAAATAATAGGATTTTCAACGATAGCCTCTTCTGTTAATTTTTTCTTAGGCTTTGCCATCAATCCTCTCATACCAGCAAGCTGTCTTATCTGTTCTTTACTACCTCTAGCACCAGAGTGAGCCATCATCCATAAAGGATTAAATCCATCTCTTGATTTTTCTAAGTGTTTCATCAAATGCTCTGTAATTCTATTAGTTGTATGTGTCCATATATCTATAATTCTAGAATAACGTTCTCTTTCTGTCATAAATCCCATTTCATAACTTTCTTTAATTTCTTCTACTTCTTTTAGTGATTCTTCTATTAACTTTTGCTTTTCTTCGGGAACTTCTATATCATCTATTCCTAATGAAATTCCACTTCTAGTTGCCCATTCAAACCCTAAATCTTTCAAGTCATCTAAGAATTTAATATATCTTGTATGAGATTCCTTACTATAAACCTCATATACTAAAGCTGTTAATTTTTTCTTTGTCATTTCATCATTAATAAAATCAATGCTCTCTGGCACAATAGAATTAAATACTAATCTTCCATATGTAGTTTCTATTACTTTATCTCTAACTTTTACAAAAATCTTAGCATGTAATGAAATTATACCATTTTCATAGGCAAAAGTAGCCTCTTCAAATGAAGAAAATTTCTTTCCCTCTCCTTTAGCCTTTTCTTTCACTTTTGTTAAATAATAAGAACCTAAAACTGTATCCTGAGAAGGTACAGCCAATGGTCTTCCACTAGCAGGAGAAAGTGTATTGTTACTTGATAGCATAATTATTCTTGCTTCAAACTGAGCCTCAAAAGATAGAGGTACATGAATAGCCATTTGGTCCCCATCAAAATCTGCATTAAACGCTGAACAGACAAATGGAGAAAGTCTTATTGCTAAATCATCTGTTAATTTTACATAAAAAGCCTGAATACTTACTCTGTGAAGTGTTGGTGCACGATTGAGTAAAATTGGATGATCCTCTAATATCTCTTCCAATATTTCCCAAATTTCTTCAGATTCTTCAGCTATCATTCTTTTAGCAACTCTAATACTTTGAGAATATCCTTTTTCTTCTAATTTTGCAATAACAAAAGGCTTAAATAATTCAAGAGCCATTACCTTAGGAACACCTGCTTCAAAAATCTTAAGTTCTGGCCCTACTACAATTACAGAACGTCCAGAATAATCAACTCTTTTACCCAAAAGATTCTGACGAAATCTTCCCTTTTTACCTTTTAACATTTCAGATAAAGATTTTAAAGGCCTTCTATTTTCCCCTTTATAAACAAATTTTCTCTTACCATTATCTATTAATGCGTCAACTGCTTCTTGAAGCATTCTCTTTTCATTTCTCAAAATTATATCAGGAGCATCTATCTCTATTAATTTCTTTAATCTATTATTTCTATTTATAACTCTTCTATATAAATCATTCAAATCACTAGAAGCAAATCTACCACCTTCAAGAGGAACTAATGGTCTAAGCTCTGGTGGTAATACTGGTAATACTTCATATACCATCCATTCTGGTCTATTACCTGAATGTCTTAATCTATCAATGACTTTTAATCTTTTTAAAAGAACTTGCCTTTTTTGTTCAGATTGCTCTAATTCTATTTTTGTTTTTAAATCAATTACTTCCTTTTCCAGCTCAATTTCTTGAAGAAGTTTTTTTATAGCCTCTCCACCCATTAAAGCTTCAAATTCATATCCTTGTTCTCTTAATTCTTCATACTCTTCTTCTGTTAAAAGTTGAAGCCTTTTCAAAGGTGCATTCCCAGGATCAGTCACTATATATGCTTCATAATAAATTACCTGTTCCAATGCCTTAGATGTAATATTTAAAAGAGTTGCTATAATTGAAGGAGTATTTGTATAAAACCATATATGAACAACAGGTATTGCTAACTCAATATGCCCCATTCTTTCTCTTCTAACTCTATGAGTTGTTACCTCAACACCACATTTATCACATATTATTCCTTTATATCTTATTCTTTTATATTTTCCACAAGCACATTCATAATCTTTTACAGGTCCAAATATTCTTTCACAAAATAATCCATCAAATTCTGGTTTATAAGTCTTATAATTTATAGTTTCTGGTTTTTTAACTTCACCATAAGACCACTTTCTAATTACTTCTGGTGAGGCTAATTTTATATATATTTTAGAAAATTCATCTGTTTTGTCTTTATTTGAAAATGGCTCAAATAATAATTTTATAGACACCTTTAGCCTCCATTTTTTTTATTTTAGAAAATTTAATTATTCTGCATATATGTTAATACCTATAGCTCTAATTTCACTTATTAATACTTTAAATGATTCTGGAATACCAAACTTAGGTAAGTTTTGACCTTTAACAATCGCTTCATAAACTTTTGTTCTACCTACAACATCATCAGATTTTACAGTTAATAATTCTTGTAATGTATATGCAGCTCCATATGCCTCAAGAGCCCAAACTTCCATTTCTCCAAATCTTTGACCACCAAATTGACTCTTACCACCTAATGGCTGTTGTGTAATTAAAGAATATGGTCCTATAGAACGAGCATGTATCTTATCTGTTACTAAGTGATTTAATTTCATTATATACATTATACCTACAGTAACTTTATTATCAAAATATTCACCTGTCCTACCATCTCTTAATCTTACCTTACCATCTTCTGGAAGCCCTGCCTTCTTTAATTCTTCTTTAATAGTTTCTATAGAAGGTCCATTAAAAACTGGAACTTTTACATAATATCCTTGCTTATAAGCAGCCCAACCAAGATGTGTTTCTAATAATTGCCCAATATTCATACGAGAAGGAATTCCTAAAGGATTTAAAAGTACATCAATTGGAGTTCCATCATCCATAAATGGCATATCAGCAATACTAGCAATTTTTGATACAACACCTTTATTTCCATGACGTCCCGCTAATTTATCACCTACAGCCAATTTTTTCTTTGTTGCTATATAAACTTTTACCAATTGAATTACGTCTGCCCGTAATTCATCACCTCTCATTTCCTTTTCAATTTCAATATTAAGTCTTGTTTCCAATTCTTGAATTAACTTTTTACTAGTCTCTATTACCTCTCTTATTTTAACATTAGTATCTTTATCATCTACTAATTCTTCACTTATATCTATTCTATCAAATGGTATTGACTCAATTACATCTTTAGTGAGTTTTGTGCCTTCTTTAATTAAAGGACGTTTGGTGTAAGAATCTACTATATTTTTACTTAATTTTCCTTCCATTAATTTTATTAAAGCTTCTATAGTCTTTTCTAAGACTCTTCTAATCTTAGATTCATATTCTTCTTTGATTTTATTTATTTTTTCCTTCTCTTGTTGTCTTGCACTCTTTGTTTCTTTCTTCCTAGAAAGAATCTTAGTATCTATTACAATACCTTTTACTCCAGGATCAACTCTTAAAGAAGTATCTTTTACATCACTAGCTTTTTCTCCAAATATTGCCTTCAATAACTTCTCTTCTGGAGATAATTGTGTTTCTCCTTTAGGAGTAATCTTTCCTACTAAAATATCTCCAGGTTTTACCCTAGCACCTATTCTTATTATACCATTTTCATCTAAGTTTTTTACTAACTCCTCTGAGTAATTCGGAATTTCTCTAGTTATTTCTTCAGGACCTCTATTTGTGTCTCTTACTTCCACTTCATATTCTTCAATATGAATAGATGTTAATACATCATCATGTAAAATTCTTTCAGATACTATAATAGCATCCTCAAAATTAAATCCCTGCCAACTCATAAAAGCAATAAACATGTTTCTACCAAGAGCAAGCTCACCTCTATCAGTTGCCATTCCATCAGCAATAACATCACCTGCCTTAACAATATCACCTTCTCTAACTAACGGACGTTGATTTATTGTTGTATTTTGATTTGATCTTTCAAATTTTCTTAGTACATATATATCTTCCTCAAATAAGTCTAATATATTATCATTAGAATCATCAGGTTTTATTATAATTTTTTCTGCATCAACATAAACAACTTTTCCTCCTCTTTTAGCTGTTACAACAGCTTTTATGTCAATAGAAGGCTTCTTTTCTCTTCCTGTACCTACAATAGGTGCCTCAGGTCTTAATAAAGGAACCGCTTGTCTTTGCATGTTTGAACCCATTAAAGCACGGTTAGCATCATCATGTTCTAAAAATGGAATTAATGATGCAGACACACCCACTAACTGATTAGTACTTACATCCATTAATTGGACATCTTTAGCTGAAACTAAAATTATTTCCCCCTTTTGTCTTGCAATAATATTTGAATCAATAATATTACCCTCATCATCAACATTTATATCAGCAGGTGCTATAATATATTCTTCTTCCTCATCTGCTGTTAAATATACTATCTCATCTGTAATTTTACCATCTACAACCTTTCTATATGGAGTAATTAAAAAACCATACTCATTTAGTCTAGCATAATTTGCTAAGGATACAATAAGTCCAATATTAGGACCTTCTGGCGTTTCTACCGGACATATTCTTCCATAGTGAGTATAATGAACGTCTCTTACCTCAAATCCTGCCCTTTCTCTATCAAGTCCTCCAGGTCCTAAAGAAGATAATCTCCTTTTATTAGTTAACTCTGCTAATGGATTGGTTTGATCCATAAATTGAGATAACTGAGATGTTTGAAAGAAACTCATTATAACAGTATAAACAGATCTAGCATTAACTAAATCATTAACATTTGTTATATCTTTTGTTGTTTTTAATTTTTCTCTTATTTGTCTAACTAAACGATTTAACGCATCAGCAAATCTAAGTTCTAATAATTCTCCTACAGGTCTTACCCTTCTATTTGCTAAATGATCTATATCATCTAACTCTTCATCATTATCATAGTAATACATTAATTTCTTTACTATTTCAACAATATCATCAACTGTTAATACATTCGAATCTATCTTTTTCCCTTCAAGACCTTCTGGATTACCATATAGTTTCATATTTAACCTATATCTTCCAATCTCGCCTAAATAATATGTCCTTTCTGAAAAGAAAATTCTATTCATCATTTCTCTTGCAGCATTTTCACTCGGTAACTCACCTGTTCTTATTAAATTATATATAGTCTTCAAAGCATCTAAATAATCATTACACTTGTCTCCTACAATTGTTTTATATACTAAATTTGTAGATTCTCTAGGATTTATATCCCAAACTTCTATCTCTTCTATACCTTTTTCTTTTAGATCTTCAAGTAAAGTCTCTGTAATAACCTCGTACTTTTCAGCTATAACTTCATCAGTTCTAGAATCTATAACCTCTTCTGCTAACACTTTACCAATTATATCTATAGGTTTATCGTCATTTATATTAATAGTCTTTTTATTCAGGAAAAGTTCCATTAATTCTTCATTAGTAGAATATCCTAAAGGTCTCAATAATATTGTAACAGGAATTTTCTTATTTTTACCTAAATTAATATAAATTCCTGTAGAATCTATATAGAATTCAATCCAAGAACCTCTATAGGGAATTATTCTTGCTGAAATTACTCTCCTTCCATTCTGGATATCTTCAGAAAAGAATATACCAGCACTTCTATGAAGCTGTGATACTATTACTCTTTCATTTCCATTTATTATAAAAGAACCACTTTCTGTCATTAAAGGGATATCACCTAAGTATACTTCATTTGTTATCTTTTCTGCAAATTTTCTCTCCCCTGTTTTTTTATTAGTCTTATATTTTAAAAGAGAAAATTTTATCTTTAAAGGTGCACCATAAGTTAACCCTCTATCTTTACATTCTTTTATACTGTATTTTGGTATCCCAATATTATACCCCTCATATTCTAAAATATATTCTCCATTATCTCCATCATCTATTGGAAAATTTTCTCTAAAAACAGCTTCTAATCCTTTATTTTCTCTTTTTTCAGGAGGAACATCTGGTTGAAGAAAATCTCTATATGATTTTAATTGAATTTCTAATAAATTTTCTACATCAAATTCAAATTCTTTTTTCCCTAAAAATTTTCTTTCTATTGTTTTCCCTTCCAAGACTCTTCTCCTTTAGTAGGAGTTTATAAATGTTTAATGACTAAATATAAATAAAATAAGAAGATACTTTCCTCCCCCCTTAAATCTAGGAGAGAAAAGTATCTTCTATATAAAATAAAATCCTTTAATCATAGATGAATTACTTAATTTCTACCTTAGCCCCTACAGCTTCTAATTTAGCTTTAATTTCTTCAGCTTCTTCTTTCTTTAATCCTTCTTTTAACACTTTAGGAGCACTTTCTACAACTTCTTTAGCTTCCTTTAACCCCAATCCTGTTATCTCTCTTACAACTTTTATAACTTTAACCTTTTCAGATCCTGCAGATACTAATTCAACAGAAAACTCTGTTTTTTCTTCTTGAGCACCAGCATCAGCACCTGCTGTACCTGGGACAGCAGCAACAGCTACTGGAGCTGCAGCACTAACTCCAAATTCTTCTTCTAAAGCTTTAACTAATTCACTTAATTCTAAAACTGTTAATCCTTTGATTTCCTCAATGATTCCTTGAATCTTGTCGCTCATCTTTATCTCCTCCCATTATATGTTATTTTTTATGTTAACCTTCTTTTGATTTTTTCTCTTCAATTGCTTTAATTACACCAACTAAATTTCTTAATAAACCTGACAATACAAATACAAGTCCAGAAATAGGTGCTTGAACACCACCAACAACCCTTGCCAGTAACTCTTCTCTTGTTGGCAATTTAGAAATAGCCTCTATATCTTTATCAACATAAACCTTTCCTTGATAGTAAACAGCTTTAAATTTAGGTAAACCATTATGTTCTTTACTAAAATTATTTACAGCTTTTACTACATGAACTAAATCTTCTCCAACAACTAGAGCAGTATCCTCTTTAAGATAATCTTCTAAGCCTTCTATCTTCAAAGATTCAAAAGCTTTATTTAATATAGTATTTTTAACTACTTTAAATGTAATACCTTCCTTTTTTAAAATTCTTCTTAATTTATTATCATCCTGAGCCTTCAATCCTTTAAAAGATACTAATACTATTATTTCATTATTTTCTAACAAATCTTTTACCATATTTAACATTTCTATATTTCTCTGACTAGCCATCTTTACACCCCTAATTTTATTTTATTACTGTAGAGATTTTGGGTTTATCTTTAATCCTGGACCCATTGTACTAGATAAGTATACTCCTTTTATATAAGTCCCCTTTGAAGTAGCAGGTTTAGCCTTTAAAACAGCATTATAAAATGTCATAAAATTTTCTTTTAAAGCTTCTTTATCAAATGATCTTTTTCCTATTATTCCGTGAAGATTTCCTGTTTTATCTACCTTAAAATTTACTTTTCCCTTCTTTATATCCGCAATTACCTTCTTTAAATCATTAGTAACTGTACCTGTTTTAGGATTTGGCATCAAACCTCTTGGTCCCAATATTCTACCTAATTTTCCTATTGCAGACATCATATCTGGAGTAGCAACAACAGCATCAAAATCAAGCCATCCGCCTTGTATCTTAGCAATTAAATCATCTGCTCCCACATAATCAGCTCCAGCTTCTCTAGCCTCATCTGCTTTCTCACCTTTTGCAAAAACCAATATTTTCATTTTCTTTCCTGTTCCATGAGGAAGAGTAACACTACCTCTTACCATTTGATCTGATTTTCTTGGATCTACCCCTAATCTAAAAACTACATCTACGGTCTCATCAAAATTAGCCGCAGGATTTTCTTTAATAAAATCTATAGCCTCATCAACAGTATACATTTTATTTGGATCAATCTTTTCTTTTATTTTAAGATACCTTTTTCCTCTCTTCATAGTTATCTACCTCTCTATTTTATTTTTCATCATCTATTACAACAACACCCATATTCTTAGCAGTACCTTCCATCATTCTTATAGTAGCTTCTATATCATCTGTATTCATATCAACAATTTTCTTTTCAGCTAATTTTCTAAGTTGAGACCTTTTAATCTCACCTACTTTTTCTTTATTTGGTTTTCCAGAACCTTTTTCAATACCTAATTCTTTCTTTATCATATCAGCAGAAGACATTTGTTTTAATTCAAATGTAAAAGAACGATCTGAATATACTGTAATAATTACAGGTACTATTTCACCTTTTCTATCTTGTGTCGCTGCATTAAATGCCTTACAAAATTCCATAATATTAATACCACGCTGACCTAATGCCGGACCTACAGGTGGAGCTGGTGTAGCATTCCCACCAGGAATTCTTAATCTTAACTTACCTACTTCTTCCTTTGCCACTTTTACTCTCCTTTTTTATTTAAGACATAGGAATAACATCTTTAAATTCAACTTCTATAGGTGTTTCCCTACCTAAAACAGTAATCATTACTTCTAATTTTCCTTTTTCATAATCTATATTATTAATTTTACCCATAAAATCTTTAAATGGTCCATTAACAATCTTAACTGTTCCACCTTCCTCAAAATCAGATTCAAAACTCACATTATCCGGTCTCCTAATGATTTTTTGGACCTCTTTTTCACTCATCGGTTTAGGACCACGTCTATCACCAACAAATTTTACAACTCCCTCAATATTGGATATTTCATACATTAAATTTTCATCATAAACCATTTTTATAAAAACATAACTTGGTAAAACCTTTTTCTTTTTCTCCCTTATTTTTCCTCTTTCATGAACCCTAACTATATCTATTGGAACTTCTACAGATTCAATATAATCTTGTAAATTTCTTGTTTCTATCAATGTCTCTATAGCTTCTTTAACATCATCTTCCCTACCAGAAAGTGTCTGAATAGCATACCACTTTTTTATTAATTCCGCCATAATCTTCCCTTATTATTTCATTATTTTAATAATCTGGTCTAAAAATAAATTTATCAAATAATCCACTGCAAATATGTAGATACCAAAAATAATAATTATAACAAAAACAATCAAAGTTGAATCTATTAATTCTTTATTTGTCGGCCACTCAACTTTAGACCATTCAGTAATTACTTCTTTATAAAACTTCTTTATCTTTTCAAACATACCCAACCCTATTTAAATACTTTTTAAATACTTATATAAGTTTCATTCTCCAGGCCCGGAGGGACTCGAACCCCCGATCTTCGGATTTGGAGTCCGATGCTTTACCAACTAAGCTACGGGCCTGTAAAAATCAATCTATACACCTCTTTTCTATCTAGTTTCTTTATGAATTGTATGCTTATTACAATAAGGACAATATTTTTTATACTCTACCCTTTCTGGGTGCTTTCTTTTGTTCTTTGTTGTAGTATAATTTCTATGTTTACAAACTGTACATTCCAAAGTAATAATTTCCCTAGCCATAGCATTCTATCCTCTTCTTTATTATAATTATTCTATTATCTTTGTTACTACTCCAGCTCCTACTGTCTTCCCTCCCTCTCTTATAGCAAATCTTAAATTCTCTTCCATTGCTATCGGATATATTAACTCTATTGTCATCTTTACATTATCTCCTGGCATTACTACTTCTGTCCCCTCTGGTAATGATATTATTGTACCTGTCACGTCTGTTGTCCTAAAATAAAATTGTGGCCTATATCCTGCATGAAATGGCTTATGTCTTCCTCCCTCCTCTGGCTTCAACACATATACTTCTGCCTCAAATTTCTTATGGGGTGTTATTGTACCTGGCTGTGCTAATACCATTCCTCTCTTTACTTCTTTCTTCTCTATCCCTCTCAATAATACACCAACATTATCTCCTGCTATCCCCTCATCTAACTCCTTCCTAAACATCTCTACTCCTGTAACTACTGTCTTCTTTGTCTCTCCTAAACCTACTATCTCTACTTCATCTCCTACCTTCACCTTCCCTCTCTCTATCCTTCCTGTCACTACTGTCCCTCTTCCTGTTATACTAAATACATCCTCTATCGGCATTAAAAATGGCTTATCTACATCTCTTACTGGCTCTGGTATATACTCATCTAATGCATTCAATAACTTCTCTATACTTGGTAACCCTATATCACTTGTATCTCCTTCCAATGCCTTCAATGCACTACCCTTTATTACAGGTACCTCTTCTCCTGGATACCCATGCTCACTCAATAAATCCCTTACTTCCATCTCTACTAACTCTAATAACTCTGGATCATTCTCTTGATCTACCTTGTTTATATATACTACTATCGCTGGTACATTAACTTGCTTTGCTAATAACACGTGCTCTCTTGTCTGTGGCATCACTCCATCTGTCGCTGCAACCACCAATATAGCTCCATCCATCTGAGCCGCACCTGTAATCATGTTCTTTATATAATCTGCGTGTCCAGGACAATCTACGTGAGCATAATGCCTCTTATCTGTCTCATACTCTACGTGTGCTGTGTTTATTGTAATACCTCTCGCTTTCTCCTCTGGTGCATTATCTATTTCCTCATAACTCTTTTGCTCCGCCTTACCCTTCTGTGCTAAATAATGTGTTATAGCAGCTGTCAATGTAGTCTTCCCATGATCTACGTGACCTATTGTCCCTACATTTATATGTGGCTTATTCCTAACAAACTTTTCCTTTGCCATCCCTTCACCTCTCTTTTTTCTCGTTTATTTTCTATTTTGACGATATTATTTTTATTTTTTTATAAACACATAAGAAATATAGCTATCTTTTAGCTCACGACCGGACTTGAACCGGCGACCCCGTCCTTACCAAGGACGTGCTCTACCTCCTGAGCTACGTGAGCTTTCAACAAACACTTTTTTTCAACAAAAAAAAGCAAAATTGTAAATAAAAAAAATTACAAACAATTTATTTAAAAGAACTTAATAACTTACCATACATATCTATTTATAAATAAAAAAAGCGGGTGATGGGACTCGAACCCACAACCCTCGCCTTGGAAGGGCGATGCTCTAGCCAATTGAGCTACACCCGCTTACCTTAAACAATAAAACTCCAAATTATATCTTAAATATGGACGGGGGTGGATTCGAACCACCGTAGGCTTACGCCGGCAGGTTTACAGCCTGCTGCCTTTGACCGCTCGGCCACCCGTCCATTTATATATATTTAAGCCACCAGAGGGATTTGAACCCCCGACCCGCGGTTTACAAGACCGCTGCTCTACCAACTGAGCTATGGTGGCTTATATTTCGTTTCTAAAGACCTCTATTTTATACGGCTTATAAAATAATTATTTAAAAAATAAATGTCAATATTTTTTTTAAAAAAGATTTTAAATACTTTCTATAAAGTATCTAAGAAAAATCTAATAACTTTAATATCTCTTAACATTTTTTTATTTAAAGGTAGCATAAAGATAGGGTCTTTTATTTTTTTACTTATTAGAGATTCTACATTTTTAGGAGTAATATCATGGATATCAATTTGTTCATAAATTAAAGCACCTAGTTTATAGTTTAATAAAGTTGAATATTTAAATATGGAATCTATAGGAATATCCCGATTAAAAATATATAAAAAATTTACATTTAATCTTAAGTTTCTATTAGGGTACAGTATATCTACTTTTGTATAAATTTCATTCATATTATCTTTAATTGTCCTTATATTAATAGATGTAGTTATATTTTCTATGTTATATTTAGAATGAAAATTAAAATCTTGAGCTAAAATCTCCCGTACTTTTGAATCTGAAGTGTCTAACTTTTCTAATATTCTTTTATTTTCTGATAAAATTGAGTCTATATATAATGAATCACTCAAATTAATTTCTAATGAGTCTATATTATTTTTCATATTGGGAGGATTTTTAACATAAGATATTAAATAAAATATAAGAAATATATTAATAATTAGTAAAACAACTAATATAATAATTATAGTTTTATGTTTTTTAAATTGAACCATAAAATCTTTTCACCTCTTCTAAACTTTCCTCTGGGGTTTCAACTATTCTAAATAGATCCATATCCTCAGGAGATATTAACTTCCTTTCTTTTAAATACTGCTCTATCCACTCAATTAGTGGAAGCCAAAACTCTTTTCCAAATAAAACTATTGGAATTCTTTCTATTCTATGGGTCTGAACCAATGTTATCACTTCAAAAAGTTCATCTAATGTTCCAAAACCACCCGGAAAAACCAAAACTGCCTTTGTATATTTTATAAACATTACCTTTCTTACAAAAAAATACTTAAATGTTAAGAGTTTTGTTATATATTTGTTTGGCCTTTGCTCAAATGGAAGTTTTATATTAAGACCTATTGTTTCTTTTTCAACCTCATAAGCGCCCCTATTCCCTGCTTCCATAATACCAGGACCACCGCCAGTAATAACAGTATATCCATTTTTAGCAAATAAAGAAGCAGTTTCTTTTGCAAGTTTATAATATTTATCATTCTCCTTTAATCTTGCAGATCCAAATATTGTCACTGCCTTCTCTATACCACTTAAATTATCTATACCTTCAATAAATTCTCCCATTATCCTTAATACTCTCCAAGACTCTTCTATATCAGGCATATCTTTTATATTCATTCTACTTCTCCTTTTTTCATTCTTTTTTTATATAAGATAATATACTAAACTATTAAACAACTTCCAACCCTTAATTGTCGGTTTAATTTTATTTTTTTCTATATAAATAAATCCTTCCTTTTCTAAAAAAGAAATATACTCTTTTTTAACTAAACTTATATCAATACCCTCATAAAATCTTAGACCTAAAAAAATCTCTTCCTCTCTTATTTCTTCTTTATTTAATTTATTAGAACTTTTAAATTTATCTAAAATACTATTTGTAAAAAAATCATTAAAATCATAACTGTAATAAAATCTTCTCTCTTTAAAAAAACTATGGCTTGCTGGACCCAAACCTATATAATACTCTCTCCTCCAATATTTTATATTATGAATAGAAAAATATCCTCTTTCCCCATAATTTGATACTTCATAATGAATAAAGCCTAACTCCCTTAGTTTCATATCAATATAATCATAAAGATAATCAAATTCCTCCTCATCTATCTTTATATTATCCTTATAAAATTTTGTTCCTTCTTCTATTGTTAATTCATAAAAAGAAGCATGGGGTATTTTAAATTTTTTTATATAAAAAATTGCATCATCAACCAACTTTTTATTATTAAACCCAGGGATATTATAAATAATATCAATACTAAAATTATCGTACTCCCTTGACAATAACTCCAATGTTTTAATATTATCCTCTTTTGAATGTACTCTTCCTAAAAATTTTAAAACATTATCATTAAAATTCTGAATCCCCAAAGAAATTCTTGTAATACCAATCTCTTTATACAATCTAAAATCTTCAACAGTTTTAGGATTAACCTCTAAGGTAATCTCTTTTATTTGAGTGTTTTTATATCTAAAAATTTCATTTAATATTCTATCTAAATCTCTAATATCAATAAGAGAAGGGGTTCCTCCTCCAAAATAAACAGTATCTATTTTATACTCTTCAAACTCTGGAAGTTGATTTAAAAGTTTTATATCACTTATTAATTTCTCTATATATTTACTGTAAAGAGCATCTTTGAATCTTACAGAGAAAAACTTACAATAAAAACATTTACTTAAACAAAAGGGAAAATGTATATAAAGTCCTACATTCATAACATTTTTAATATCTCAATCCAATCTTTTATTACCTTAGGAATAATATCTGGTGGTAGAAAGAATCTACTACTATGCCAGGGATAAAACCTATCCTTTCCATTATTTATCCCAAAAAACACATAAAAAATCTCTGTATATTTGCCAAAATAAGAAAATGTTTCCCCTCCCAAAGAAGGCTCAATCTCTTTATACTTTATATTTAAATTATCAAATAAATCCTTAATCTTACTATAAACCAAACTTGAGTTTTCAAGTATTGGATAAAAACTTTCAAATACATTAATCTTATAATTAATCCCTACAAACTTAGAAACACTCTCAAGTAAAACTAAAAATTTATCTTCTAAAAGTTTTACATTTTCTCTATTTAATGTTCTCAGTGTCCCTTTAAAGTTTAATCTATCTGGTATTATATTAAAAACTTCACCAGCTTTAACACTTCCTATAGAAGCAATTGTAGAAGAGGTTGGAGAAGTAAATCTTGAAATTAATCCTTGAAGTTGTGTATTAAATAAACTAAAAGCATATATAGGATCCTCACCCTCATGAGGATAGGCTGCATGTGTTGATGAGCCAATAAAATCTATATCAAACTCATAAACCTCTGCCATTATAGGACCTTTTCTTATTCCATAAACCCCATAATCTAAAAATGGATGATTATGAAAAGCAATAATAAAATCCACATTTTTAAGAAACTCTTTATCATCCTCTACTATAAATCTAGCACCTCCTGGAGGTGATTCTTCTGATGGCTCAAAATAAAAAACAATATTATAATCTAAATCTAATCTTGAAAGTTCTACAATTAAACCAACAAGAATTGAAATATGGCTATCATGACCACAAGCATGCATTCTTCCACTTATTTTTGATTTATACTCCAAAGAAGTCTCTTCATTTATCGGCAAAGCATCAAGTTCGCTTCTAAAACCAATTACTCTATCTTTTCCATTATTTATAAAAACTTTAAGGCCATTTTTTCCAATCTCTGCAATTTCAATATGATCCATATTGGAAAACTCTTTTATATAAGAGATAACTCTATCTTTTGTTCTATCTACCTCAAATCCTATCTCTGGATTGGAATGAATATCTTTAAAAAACTCAATAATACTAGCTTCTTTTCTCATATTTTTATCCTTTTTCTAATTTTCTTTTTGCAAAGATTAAATAAGCAGTATGAGCACTCATAATGTCCTCAGGTCTAAATCTTTCTGGAACAATTTTATAGTTTCTTACTAATATCTCTTTTACCTCTATAGAATCAAAATAAATTCTTATATTTTTAAGTAAGTCTATTACCTGATTAGTGGTTGGAAGAAGAAAACAAACATTTGCAGAAGGTTTTAAAACATCAAAAAGCTCATTAAGTATAGGATTTGGTTCTCGTATATCAACAAAAGCCTTATCTATCTTTAAATCCTTAAACTCTTTTTGGAAGTTCTTTAAATTAAACTCCTGATTTAAAAGGGTAATATTATCATATATTTTAAACTTTTCAATATTCTTCTTTGCGTTTTTATAAAGTCGCTCTTCCTTTTCAAAGGATATTAGTTTTCCACTTTCCTTTAGAAGATAAGAAAAAACTAAACTAGCAGCCCCACTTCCTGTCCCAAACTCAAGCATTACATCATTTTCTAATATATTTAACTTACTAGCAATATAAAAACTATCCTTAGGATAGACTATTTGGGTCAAACGATTTATACCATACAGTATTATATCCTCTATTGTTGGCTTAAATATTGTTATCTCCCCTATTTTTATACCATAAGGCTTTCCTATTAAATCCTTATATTGAATATTTCCTTTTTTATAAGAAAAATTATGCTCAATATTTACCCTTTTTAAATACCTTTTATCATCATAATTTATTAATATCCAATCACCCTCTTTAATTAACTCCAAACCTTTCATATCATTAAAAAACCTCTCATTTTTATTTTTCCGTTTATCTTTTTTATTCAAAAATAATTTATTGTAAAACAAAAAATTAAATTTTATTTTATAATATGGGATTTGTGAAAAAAATCATAAAAAATTCAAAACGTTCAAAACTCTGTTTTTGTTGGTGGGACGGATGGGGAAAATAGTTTTTTGTCTTCTTTAAATTTTTTTCTTATTAAAAAATAAAAAAGTCTTTTATTAATAGTTTAATTAAAAAAGGAGGGAACATGGAGAAACTAAAAATGCTTCCTACTTCTATTTTTGCTTCTATTATGGGTACTGGTATTTTATCTGTTTGTCTATATTTAGGTGGA
>JAMORN010000268.1 GCA_027063545.1 bacterium
TTTAGATCCTTATTTTCATTTTCCTTATATATTTGGTGGTATAGTTCTTTCTGAAGAGTTAGGACAACCAAAATTAGCTATTGATTTATTATATAAGGGATATATGTATATTGATAATGATTGGAGAATTCCCTTTTTTATAGGTTATAATTACTTTTTATATTTAAATAATAAGAAAATGGCGGCTAGATTTATAAAAATTGCTTCAGAATATAAAAATTCACCAGAATATTTGAAAGGATTATTTATATTATTATTATATGAAGAAGGCGAAAAGAAAATAGCAGAAGTTTTTCTAAAACAAGCACAACAATTTATTAAAGATGAAGCTGTTATACAATCTTTAGAAAAGAAGATAAAAGAATATGATAAAAAAGCTCATAAAGATTCTACTATTAATAATTTTAATAATTAGTACTAATATAGAACATATATATTCTTCTACTTCTTTAAATGCTACAATAAATTATCAAAGATGGATAAAAGATATAGGTTATGATAGATATAAATTAATAGTAGCTGCAGATACTAATTGGACTTCTCCATTTTTATATAAAGATTACATATATTTTACTATATTTAAAAATCCTGTTAATTCAGATATATACAGGGTATCTATAAGAGGTGGTATAAAAGAGGTTATATTCAACGAAAGTTATATAGAAAAGGATATTGTTTTTGCTAAAAATGGAATATTTGCTTATATATCTAATTTTGAAGATGTAAGAGGAGATATATATTATGGTATGGTAGATAAAAATGGCAATTTAAAAGTAAAAGATAAACTAAGTTATTCTTTAGGATATGAGGGAGAGATTAGCATATCTCAAGATGGAAAATATTTAGTTTATATATCAAATTTAAAATATAGGACATTAGTTTTAGTTAATATAATAGAGCGGCTATATAAATATTTAGATAATAATGCTTATACTCCGTATTTATATGGTAATAAAATATATTATATAAAAAATGAAAATAACCAAAATTATTTAATAATTTATGACATAAATAGTAATACCCAGAAAAAGTATAAAATAAAATTAGATTTATTAAATCCTATATATATATCAAAAAGAAATAAGATACTTCTTTATAATAAAAAGAAAAAATTTATTGTTTTTTATATTCCTGGAAAAAATAAATATCAATATTATGATACACTAAATTTTAAGATTTATTCAAAGCCATATTATGATATAGATAAAAATAAAATATTTGTTTTTGCAGAAGGACCAGAGGGAAGAGGATTATATGAGATAAATCCCGACTATTATAATGTTATTCCCGAGGCACCTAATATTTTTTATCAATATTATTATGCTCTTAATATAGTGAAAAGAAAATATAGTTCTTATAAAGAAAAGAAATTAAGTCTTGAAAGTGTAATTTTTTATAAAGATTCTTCAAATCTAAAGATAAAAGAAAAAGCTTTAGATTTAATGGCAAAATTATTTTTTAATTATAATAAAGATACTATAGAAATTAATAATTTTATAGCAAATTTATCTCCAAAGTTAAAAACTATTTTTATAAAAAAATTAGTTGAAAATTTTTTATTAAATTTTTACGAGAAAAGGAATATATATAGTGTTGATTATTTTTATAATAAATTACTAAAAATTCAAGATGTTCCCTTAACTTACATTTTAAAAGATTTAAAGGATTCAATAATAGAATATTCTACTATAGAAAATTTAATTCTTTCAGACAGTTTAAACGAATATAGAAAAAAAATAATAAATTTATTTTTATTGATGAATTCATCTAAATACTATACATCTTCTAACCCATTTTATATAAAAAAGTTAATATCATATATAAATAAATATAGTGATATAGAAAATGATAAGAAGTTATCTTTATTAATTGAAAAACTAAATGATTGGGATCTTTATAATCTTCAGAAAAATGTGAAAATAGATAAATATAAAACTTTTGCTTATTTTTTATATTTAAAACGGCACGTTAATATTTTAAAAACTAAAGAAGATTTTCTATTATTTTATACAGAATTAAAAAATATTAAAAGAAAAAAGTTATTAAATGATTCTTTATATATAAAATTACTTAACTATTATTTATATCAAAGTAAAGTTAGTAATATTCCTATATCATTAGAAAAGGTTGTAAATTTATATGATAGTATATATTTAAGTGAAAATACAACCATTCTTTTAATAGATTATATAAAATGGCAAAAAAGAATATTATATAAAAAAAGTTTTTATAATACTTTCCTTAATTCTGATAATTTTAGAAATTTTTTAAGTTTTAATAAAGATAATATATTTTTATGGATTTTTTATATAGATAATAATTTTAAAAATATAAATAGTTCCCAATTTAGCAAAAATTCTTATTATTACTATTATTATCTAGCATATTATTATCTTTTAAAATATAACTATACAAAAAATTTAAAAGTTTTAAAATTAGGATATAAAAATATATATAGATTTTATGAACAAAATCCAAAAGATGTCCATGGCCTCTTATTATTGGCCAAATACGAAGAATTATTTTTAAAGGATAATAGTGACTATAAACAGTTTACTAAAGTAATAGAGATATATAATTATTTACTTTCTATAGATACAAATAGAATTCACAGAAAAGTTATTTATTATAATATAGCTATTATTTATTGGAAAATGAATAATATATATCTTTCCCAAAAGTATTTTGATAAAATTGTAAATACAATAATGTTTTCTTCGGATAAGGATAGAGGAATATTTTATTATTATTATGCTAAAATATTAGTTATTAATGAGAATTATAAAAAGGCAATAAAATATTTAAACAAAAGTTTAAATATTTTATTAAAATATGATGAAGAAAAGTATCTATTGGAAATTTATAGGCTTTTCGCTTATATATATCAGCTTAAAAAAGAGCCTCAAATGGTATCAAAATATATAGATAAAATTTTATCATTAAATATAAATGAATATGAATATTTAGCAAAAATATATTCTAATCAAGCTGTTACATATTTAATGATGGATGATGAAGTGGAGGCTTATATTAATGCTTTAAAGAGTGAAGCGTATTTAAATTTAGTTAATTTAGATAAATATGAAAAGAAAACAAAGATAAAAATAAAGATACTTTTTTTAGATCTTACAGTTCCATTTTTTACTTTATTTCAACTTGGTAAAGCAAGATATACATTCGATATTTACGATGAGATAGCATTAATAAAGTCAGTAAAATGGAATTATTATAGAAAGACAGGAGTTATTGGTAAATCTAAATATACTTTATTAAGAAAGTTGGAGATGGCTAAAAAAAAGAAAGATTTCTTAATGGAAGCTATTGTATTAAACAATTTGGGTTATTATTATGAGATGTTAAATGATTCTTTAAAAGCAAAAGAGTATTATATAAATAGTCTTAGATTATGTTATAAGTATTATGAATTTGATAGAAGCTTTTTAGATGGTATTTTAATTAATTTAATAAATTTATTAAAATTTAATTTAACAGAAGATGATTTTAG
>JAMORN010000269.1 GCA_027063545.1 bacterium
TAAAAGATATTTTCGAAGGTAAGAAAAAATAATAAAATGCCGAGGGCGAGACTCGAACTCGCACGGGCACAAGGCCCAAGGGATTTTAAGTCCCTTGTGTCTACCAGTTCCACCACCCCGGCATTTTCTCAGGCGACGGCCGGACTCGAACCGGCGAATGAGGGCTTTGCAGGCCCCTGCCTTAGCCAACTTGGCTACGTCGCCATTTCTCAATAGTTTTCAAAAAATAATTAATTAATAGTTTTATGTCAATTACTAAAATTTAATGTTTTTTATAAAATATATACATATTATTTTCTGGTATTCTTGCTCCTTGGTCATATACTAAATAAAGAAACTTATCTTTTTTATAAATTGTTCCCATATAATAGTCTGGATTTACTAACCATATTTGATTATTTACAATTTTCATTTCTCTTTTTACATCATCTATAAGAGGATCTGTTGTTGTCATAGAGACAAAACCTGTGTCTGAACTTAAAAAATATATAGTATCTCTAACAAATACCGTATCTTCATTTATATCATCATAGTATTTTCTATTTATACTATATGCATTTTCCCCTACCTTTTTATATATCTCAGAATAATGTAATAATATAGTATCCTCTGCTAGTTTTTCTACCCAAAAACCTATTTTTCCTAAAGTATAATATTGACTACTAAAATAAGTTGTATTTTCATCTGTATTTATATATCCATCTGTGTATTTTGTGAAAAGGTATAAAAGATTATTATCAAGATTTTCCTTTTCTAAAATATAAAATGTATCTAAGTATATATAAGGTTGAATAACTTTTTTAAACACTATGTAGTCTGCTGTTGTTATTGTCATATATGTGGTATCTCCCTCAAAATCAACAGAAATCCACTCACCTGTAATTGAATCTTCTGTACTAGATACTCCATTATCACTACATGAATACACTATAAATAATAAACCGAAAAAAAGTACTAACATACCTTTTTTCATAATTCCCTCCTTTTTTATTTAGTTTATTTTTTAAAAAAAATAATAAATAACACCAATATATAAAATATTTTTATTTTCTATTGTCTATCTTAGTTTTGATTTGATTTGGCTTCTAATCTATGGAATTAATGTAAGTATTCTTTATATAGCTTATTCTGAATATTCAAATGTTACTGAAAAATTAACATATTTATCAGATATAATACTAAAACTATTATCTAACACAATATAATACGATTCATCCCAATCTATATAAGAATCATAGACATCAAAACTTGATGAGTGTTGCTGTCCTGAACTATAAATAATTTCATAATCACCATTATCATATAAAAAATTATCAATATCATATGTTTTTATTATCCAAAATTTAATATCATCACCAGAACCACCAATTGCGTAAAAATTTCCATAAATTTCAACATCTGTTACATACCCTAAATTAACTTCAAAATATACATAAGACCCAGCCTCTACTAAAACATTATTCCGAGAAATATCGTAAGTTTGTTTAGGAACATAATAATTACATGAAAATACAATTAACCCTAATATAAAGCTAATTAATAAAAGTTTTATTCCTCTCATATTTCTTCTTTTTTTTATTCTCTTCTTATGTATTTTTCTTCATCTGTATCTTCATCTTCTATTAATATATAAGATTTTGTCTTTATATAATTTTTTACATCCTTACTATCATCTTTATAAAAAACAACTATTCCTTCTGATAGAAATTTACAATATGAAGTATCTGCTAGTTCTATAATAAAATTTGTCTTTTCTATGTAAAGCGCAGAATCTGATGTTATAAAATTAAAATATTCTTCAGATTCAAAAACATTACCTATATTAAATATTAAGTTATATGTAGAGGTAGTAGTATTTTTATCATATTTACTATACGATTTTTTTAAAAATAAAGTATCCTTATTACTTGAAAGTAAAATTTCTCTAGCAATAGCTCCTTTCTTCAAAAGCACCTCTAAAGAATCATCTGTTAAATCCTTAGAATATGTAATTGCTATATACTTGTTATCGAAAAGATAATATTTCATAATTGTTGTATCATCTTCATCAATTAAAGTAATCATAGTATCATCTACTATAACTATATAATTTGAATCATCTATTTTTACCCATTCTCCCTTAATATCCTTTGTTTCTAAAGAATTATCATCTACAGAGATTAAACTACTACAATTATAGACAAAAATAATTATAAATACAGAAAAGATTATATACTTTAATCTTAAAATTTTCATTTTTTCCTCCTCAGTTTAAAATCTTTTTGGTTAGACTTTAAAATATTTATTTTTATAAATATGATCAATAATAAAATTAAAGAAGCTGCAAAAATTTTAAAAAATTCTCAATTTGCTGTGGCCTTCACAGGTGCTGGAATTTCAGTAGAAAGTGGTATACCTCCGTTTAGAGGAGAAGGTGGTCTTTGGGAAAAACTTGATCCTAAAGTTTTAGATTTGGATTATTTTTATGAAAATCCAAAAGCATCATGGGAACTTTTTAAATCACTTTATGAATCTCTTCAAAAAGCAAAGCCAAACCCTGCTCATATTGCTTTAGCAGAACTTGAAAAATCCAATATTATAAAACTTGTTATAACACAAAATATAGATAACCTTCACTTTTACGCAGGAAATAAAAAGGTTGTTGAATTTCACGGAAATACTAGAGAGGCAACCTGTGTTAAATGTGGAAAAAAATACAAGGTTTCTTCAGAAATATTTAATAATCTACCTCCCAAATGTTCTAAATGTGGGGGTATTTTAAAACCTGATTTTGTATATTTTGGTGAAGGTATTCCTCAAAAAGCTTTAGAAGATTCCTATAACGCTACTATGGTTGGTGATGTATTTATTTTAATTGGCACATCTGGTGTTATTCAACCTGCTGCTTCTATTCCTTTTCTGGCAAAGCAAAATGGAGCAAAAATAATTGAGGTTAATTTAGATCCTTCTACTTATACAAATACAATTACTGATATATTCCTTCAAGGAAAGGCAGGAGAAATACTTCCTAAACTAAAAGATGAAGTGTTAAATGCTATTTAATAGTTATATTTGTCTTTTTACCCTTTGTATTTACTTTTTTCTACTTTTTTATTTATCAAAAAAGACAAAAACTTGCTAAACTTATTCTTATTATTTCAAGTTTAATATTTTATTCTTGGTGGAATATAAAATACACTCCCCTTTTAATCTTTTCAATTTTATTTAACTTTTATATGGGGAAAAATTCTATCTAAAAGAAAAGATAGAACCCTTTTGATATTAGGGTATTATAAGTATTACAATTTTTTATTGAAAATATAAATATTTGCTTGATTCCTATTATAAAAAAACAAAAGAATACTCTCTTTTAAACTACTTTTTATTTGTAACATTCTTACCTCAACTTATTGCTGGTCCAATTGTTCATCATAAAGAGATGATGCCTCAATTTGAATACATAAAAAAAATAATACCAAAAAATATAATTGATGGCCTTG
>JAMORN010000270.1 GCA_027063545.1 bacterium
CTATTTTTAGAGAGTCTTCATAATTTGCTATTTTCCTTTTTTGAATCTCATAATTTGTAGGTAAAACAGATAAAGATAAGTTTTTTCTAGAACAATTTTGAATAAAAATAGATATAATTAAAAGAAAAAATATAAATTTAAAAACTTTCATAAGCTAAAATGAAGAAAAATAATATCTTATTCCTAATGCCATTTTAGGAGATGATAATTTATTTACCATATCAGGATATAAACCTACTAATGGAGCACCCTCTATAAAAATTTCTAATTTTGATAAGAATATTCCTATACCTAATGGTAATCTTAAATCTATAGATGTATTATTGGATAAATAAATTGCTCCTCCAAGTCCTAGATATAATTCTATTGATCCCCCAACAGGATAAAAATGCATTAAATAATCTGCTCCTAAATAAAGTCCATTAGACCATGATATGTCTAGCTGTGAATTATTACCATAAGTATGTGATTTGAAGGTTAGGGCTATTTCTGGAGATCCATCAAATATTTTTATTCCCACTCCTGTAGCATATATTTGTTTAAAAGATATAATAAAAATTAGCAATATAAAGATAAAAGCTTTTCTTAAACTCATATTTACCACCTTTTATTTATTTTTAGAATATAAAAAAATAATTTTGTTTTATTAAGTTTTCAATAAAACTGCTCCAAATATTCCATCCATCTCTTCAAATTTTTTAATAGTAAAAAAATATTTATCTTTATAGATAAATTCTCTATTGAAATTTTCATTTGTAACCAAATAACCTCTATTATTTTTTCTTAGAAAATCTTCTATTCTTCTTTCATTTTCATCTTTAAAAATACTACATGTGGAATAAAATAAAAAACCACCTTTTTTTAAAACCCGCCAAGCCTCTTTTAACATCTTTTTTTGCATTTTTCTTAGTTTTATATAGTCATTTCTATTTAAATGATAGATTATATCTACTTTTGTCTTCACAACACCACTCCCTGTACATGGAGTATCCAAAAAAACATAATCAAAACTCTCATTTTTAAAAGGCAAAGCCCTTCCATCAGAACAAATATATAATCTATTATTATCCTTTAATCTTTGCTTTAATTTATTAACCTTCCATAATCTAAAATCATTATGAATTGTATTTGAGAAAAGATAAAAACTTTTCCCCCCAGGATAAGAGGCTATCTCTAACGTTAAGCTATTTTTATTTTTATAAAAATAAGAAAAATATTTCATTAATAAATGATTTCCTATATCCTGAAAAACAAACTTTTCTAAAAATTCTTTAGGAAAATCATTAACATTTTTTATATAAAAGTAAGTATCTGAATACTTAGAGGCTTCCAAATAATCTAAAGAGTTATACTTTAAAAAATCTACAAAAAAGCCTCCTTTTCTATACTTTTCAGAATCTACAAAAATTATTTGTTTTACTATACTGAAATATTGTTCGTCTTGATAAAACTCATATAGTTTTTTATAGTAAAAACTTTTCTGTGGAAGAAGAGAAAAATTAAATTCATAATTTCCATCATTTAATATTCGTCTTAACACAGCATTCACTAATTTAGAATATTTAATAGAATACTTTCTCTTTGTAAATTCAACTAATTCGTTAAGAATTACATAATAAGGATATTTAGATCTTTTTATTAAAATACTACCTAAATATAGAATTAAAGAAATTTCTATAGGTAATTTCTTATAATCTTTTAAATATCTCTTTATTATGTCTTCAGCAAAATAAATATCTCTAAATAAAACAGATATAGAAAATTTTACAAATTCTTTATTTACAAAATTTTTATAATAATGAAAAAAAAGTTTATCTAAATATGCTTTATCTAAAATTACTCTCTTCGCTATTTCTATAATAAAAGAAATATCCTTAAAAACCACAAATTTTTATCCTTTTAATCATCATCTACTTGCTGGGATATAATTAAAAGCCTTATTAGATTCATAACTGCCATTAATGCTGCTGCTATATATGTTAATGCTGCTGCTGTCAAAACTTCTTTGGCTAAAGGATATTCTTCATCATCCAATAGGCCATTCTCTCTTAATAATCTTAATCCTCTCATAGAAGCGTCTATCTCAACTGGTAATGTTATTATAGAGAAAAATACATAAAAGCTAAAAAATATAATCCCTAGTTTGACAAATAAAGGAGAATGAATAAAAATTCCTATTAAAAATAAAGGCATACTCATATAGTTACCAAAACTTACTAAAGGAAAAATACTATTTCTTATAACAATAGGAGTATAACCTTCCAAATGTTGTATTGCATGTCCAACCTCGTGAGCAGCCACTCCTAAAGCTGCAACAGAATTTGAACCATATACAACCTCAGATAAACCTAATCTTTTCTCAACAGGATCATAATGATCAGTTAATTCTCCTGCTACCGGTAAAATAGGAATATCACTAAGCCCTTTTGAATCCAGTAAAATTCTAGCTACTTCATAAGCTGTTAGACCTTTTTTATTAGGAATTTTAGAATATTTATTAAAAGTAGAAGAAACCTTATTTTGTGCATAAATAGAGAGTATTAATGCTGGTATTAGTAAGATAACACTCCAATGAAACATAAATGGATCAAAAAACATAGTTATTACCCCTCCTTTTATATCTCTTTTCTTTCATTAAATGCAAGCCTTAAGGTTGTTTTATCCAGAAACTCTATTGAAGCCCCTATAGGTATACCTACAGATATCTTGCTAAATCTTAAATTCATACCATCTAAATATTCTTTTATATAATCTATTGTTATCTGAGCTTCTGGTGTATAGTTTAACATAAATATTACTTCTTCAATATTTTTATTTATAATTAAATTTTTTAATTTGTCAAGACCTAGATCCTCTACAAATATCCCTTTACTTGGATTTATTAATTTACTTAAAACAAAATAATAACCTTTATAATCCTTTGTTTCTTCTATAGCATATAAATCACTAATCGTTTCAACAACACATACTTTTTTATCTCGGGTATTGTCTTTACATATATTACATTCATCATCAGTAGAAAGATTATTACAATACTTACAAATTTTAATATTCTTTATAGTGTAATCTAAATCATTTAATAAAACTTCTGATATATTTCTATTCTGTACCAAATATAAAGCAATTCTCATTGCACTTTTCTTTCCAATACCCGGAAGTAAAGCAAAATCCTCAATTAATTTTTCTATAAAATCCATAACATTTTATAAATAATAATCTATAATATTAAAATAATCCCGGTATACCACCTGCTAAAGGTCCTAACTCTTCTTTTGTTAATTTCTCAATATTTTCGTTAAGATTATTTAACGCCGCCAGTATTAAATCTTCTAAATATTCCACATCATCAGGATCTACCACCTCAGGGTCTATTCTCACAGACTTTATTTTCCCTGTTCCATCTGCTAAAATCTTTACAGCTCCTCCCCCAGCTGTTCCTTCTACTTCCATTTTTGCCAACTTATCTTGAGCCTGT
>JAMORN010000271.1 GCA_027063545.1 bacterium
ATTAAATAAGCATGCTTATTATACCAATTTAATGGTGCTCTTTTTATTCTTTCTGTTAAATCGTTTATTTCATACTTTAAAGTGGCAAATAAACTTTCATAATTTAAATCCCAAAGCATCAAATTATGTTCTATTAAAGTAAGTGTATCTAATTCAGAAACTTTAAAATAATTACATCTATCAAACTCATCTTTAAATAAATCTAATTCAATAAACTTCTTTTTAATATCTAAAAATTTAGTAACTATTCGAGAAAGTTCACTTGCACTAAAATATAATGCCGCTGTTCCCTTAGGGATTTTTGCTGGTCTTAACAAAGTATCTTGTAGTTTATGCTGTATTTTATTAATACCTTCAATATCATTCAAAGACTCTATTAAAAAATTATGTATCATTTATATTCCTGTTGTATCAAAACTTGCTAAAATTTCATTTTTATATATTTCTCTATAAATAGAAAGTTATTATTTGGTGCTAATTCTTATAAAACAAATTTATTAAAAACTATCACTGCTTCTGCTTCAGTTTCAAAATATTCTTTTCCACCTGTAAACTCTCCAGTTAATCTGTCATTTGAATTAATACTTATTCTGTAGTTGTTTATCGCTTTTGTCATTATATAACCTTTATGTGTTTTTCTATAATAATTATAACATAATAAATATTAAAATAAGATTAAACGAAGTACTCTGGATAAATTTTTTCCTTCTTTTTCAACCACTCTTGAGTTTTATCTATACTTTTGAAATTTTCATTAATTTTCCAGTCGTTATTCTCATAATTAATTGCTTGTTCCTTTAATCCCTGAACCTGTTTAATAGCAGTAACTATTTTTGCCTCATTAATATCATAAAACGGAAAAACAGTTGAACTTCCATAATTTCCATTAAATTTTAATTTTTCAAATTTACTTACATGGATAGTTCTTAATTTTCTAATGTCATCTAAACCCTTTTCTGAATATATTTTTAAAATATTCAGTTGGTCATCTACCATTGCATAAACTATTTTTAATCCTTTATAACCAGTACTCTGGATGTGTTCCTTCCATGTTTTCCATCTCTCTCCAAGATGGTTCTTTTTCAAATTCAAACAATATATCTTTTTTAAAAAAATGTAATTCATTATATGCAACATCATAAAACCAAAGAACTTTTGATTTCCAATCTCTGCCAATTTTACTCTTTTCTATTATATTTACCACAAAATAACAAGGTTGATCTTCTGAGTGCTTCGAACCTTTTTCAATAATATTATCTGTTTTTATTAATACAAATTTACCAATCATAGAAATATCTCAGGATATTCTGTTTCTAGTGTTCGAGCATTTATAGCTCCTAATATTAGTTGTACATCTTTATCATAAAATGTGGTGGTATTAAGATTACTTTTATCTATACTTTTAATAATAGTACTTGCATACGCTTGGACTTTTTTTGAAGGTTTTATCGTATCTATTTTTACAACAGCATCTACTCTTACAACATGCTGAATATCATTACGGTCTTTTATTAAAACATAATCACCTTTTAATACTTCTCTTTTTTTCATATATACATCTCCGGGTATTTGTTTTCAATATATTGATAATCAAAAAACTCCTTCATTTCTTCTTTATTTTGTAGTTTTACGATTGTTTCTATATTAAAGTTTTTTAAGGGGTCTTCTAGTTTAATTAAAATCGTTTTTCGATTTCGGAGTTTCATTAACATTTCGGTTATCACTCCAAAATAATTCATTGCTATTCTAGAACGATAAAATAGCACCTGCATTGATTTTGATACTCCCTTTTCTACTATTAGAGAATCAAAATCAACAACTGGTTCTGAAGACTTGTAATTACTTATTACAAAGTCTAGGAATTCTGGGTCCTCTAAAAGTTGTTTCATTTTTCTAGTTGTGAACATTCCTGCTTCTTGAAATTTCTCATTGTGTTCAAAATATTTAGTAATATTGTTAAGTTCAATCGTATATCCGGAATATAAATCTCCATTGGTGTGAGTTATTTTTAATTCATTTATTTTCAAATATATACCTCCGGATATTTACTAGGGATTTCTTCTAAATTGCAATTTATCCATAAATCATAATTAGTAACATAAGCAATAGTACCTTTAAGAGGTGCCGGACCTTTTTCTCCAATAATAAACATTATTTTGCACCTATAATTAATAACTTTCTATCTATAATAAATTATATAATAAAATTACTTAATATATAAATAAATATAAAAGGAAATAAATGAGTTATATAAACGCTAAGAAAATAAAAGAGATTTTGGGCATTACAAGTCAAACTTTAAATAATTATAGAAGACAAGGAAAGGTTAAATACAAAGAATTAAATAGTAGGAATTTCTTATATGATATAGATAGTTTAATGCTCACAAAACCCAAAGATAAAAATCAAGTTATATATTGTAGAGTAAGTAATACTAAACAAAAAGAAGACTTAGAAAAGCAAGAAAAAATATTAAGGGAATTTATTGCTTCTAAAGGTATTATAGTAGATAAGGTATATAAAGATATAGCTTCTGGAATGAATGAAGATAGGAAGGGTTTTAATGCTCTTATTAAAGAAGTACAAAATGGTAATATAGATACTATATATATTTCTTATAAAGATAGACTTACTAGATTTGGCTATAATTATATAGAAAAATGGTTTAGTAGTTATGGAACAGATATAGTATATATAAATTTTACCAAAGAAGAAGATTTTCAAACTGAATTAACACAGGATTTAATATCTATAATACATCATTTTAGTATGAAAATGTATAGTAATAGAAGAAAGATGTTAAAATCTGTACAAGAAAATCTTAAAAATAATATTATATAAATAATTGTATAAATAAATATAAAGGGGTTAAATATGGAATTAGTAAGAACAAACAAATATAGACTATATCCTAATGCTAAACAAAAAGCATTATTAGATAAACAATTTAACCTCTATAGATTTACCTATAATAATGTTTTAGGTAAGATACAAGATAATTATTTTGGTGTGTACACTATAGAAAAAGGCAAAAATAAAGGTCAAGTGAGACCTAAGATACCTAATCAAACTGGTATAGTAGGTTTTAGTACTAAATTAAAAGAAGAATATTCTTTTATTAATAAATTACCTAATGATTTTATACAATCTAGTTTATCTAATTTATATCTTGGTATGAAGGAATTTATAAAACAACCAGATAGAGGATATCCTAAATTTAAGAGTAAAAAGACATCTAAAAAGACTATAGGTATGAAGGCTGGTTCTAGAGTTAAAATAGAAGATAACCATATACAATTAAATAAAAGCAATAAGTCATCTTATACTAAAGAAGACCATAAAATAAAATTTAAGAAACATAAAACAAACCATAATATAGGTAAAATAACAGGTTTTACTATAGAAAAAGATAACCTAGATAAGTACTGAATAACCATAACACATAAGA
>JAMORN010000272.1 GCA_027063545.1 bacterium
TATATACTTCATCATTGTTTTATTTTTATAAGAAGGATATAAAATATCAATAAAATCTTTTAAAGTATTAACCTTTTCAATTAATGGATTTATCATATTCATACTTTTTTTTTCCATTTTGATTAATATTTTCTGGATTAACTAATTTTAAAGCTACATTATTTAATCTCTCTATATCATTATTAGAAGGTACTATATCCGTATATTTATATATATCAAGTTCTATAAATAAATCTTTTAACTCTTTTATAATTTCTGAAGTTTCTAATTTTTTTAATCTTTTTAAAACTTCGTCGGTAGTTAATTCTAATAGAGAAATATTATGCTTTAGAGAAAAATATTCCTTTATGATCTCTGATAGATTATAACAATGTTTTTTATACTCTCCTTTTTCCCATAATTTCATATCTAATAGTTCATTTAACTTTTCCCATGGATATTTTTTCTGAAAATCTATTTTATCTTGTTGTTCTTTTTGAGTCTTATTAAAATATTTTTTTACTAATTTAATAAGAATTGTTAATATTACAAAAAATAGTAATAAATATAGAAACAATATAGCAGAAGCCTTTACAGGAAATTCCATTTGTTTTGGTATTAAAAGACTACTTTTATAATTTGTATCTACTAATATAGGATATATATATACTTTTTCAGAATACAAACTATCTATTTCGGAAGTATCTTTATAATAATAAATTATTTTTAAATCTTTTATTTCCAGTGAACCTACATCTAAAAAATTAAATTTTATCTTAAATGTATTACTATCTACTCTATCTATTTTTTTTATTAGAATATCAGAAGGCTTGTAAATCACTTTTAAAGAATCAACCTTTATATTCTTTAAAGGAGTATATTTAAAGCAAAAAGTTGTATCTATATTGCCATTGGTTGGTAAAACATAAACCTTCATTTCCTACCTCTTATATTATATAAAATATTAAGACTTGTATTATTCCTATAATAAATCCTAAAATACCTCCTAATATTTCTATATACTTTAATTCTTTAGAAGCTATTGCTAATATAATTTCTTCTAGCTTTTCATCTGAAAATCCCTTTATTTTATCGTATATAATATCCCTTATATTTAAATAATTCTCTATTTTATAAGATGCTACCTCAAAAACGTTTGGTAATACATCCTTTAACTCATCCATTAATATATCTTTTATTTTTGTCTTAATATCTTCTGGAAGTAAAGATGCCAACATTGGATTTAATGACATAAGTTTTCTATTTAAAAATTCATCTATTTTTTGTTCCACTATAACATTAAAATCATATTGTGTATCTATTCCTTTTAATACTTCAATTATATCTGCGCTTGAAAGAAGCTTTGTTTCTATTGTATTAGAAATCTCATAAGCTAAATCCTCTTTTCGTTTTGGAACTAATCCCTGAATTTTAATTGGCCCTATTTTTATAGGGCTTCTTGGTCTAAAAATCATTTTTATTGCTAAATAATTGGTAAAATAACCAATAAAAGCACCTATTATAGGGACTAATATTATTGGTAGTATTTTATTTATATCCATTTTTTTCTCCTCCTTTAGTTATTTAAATAATTTAATTAAAGATTCAGTATAATCTATATCTGTTTGAATACTTACATATCGTATATTAATCTTTTTTAATATTTGTTTCAAATTGAAAAGATGATCTTCTATATCCTTTATAGTTTTTTTCATATCTAAAATATTATAAAAATTTAAACTATTATTCTCAATATCTCTTTCTTTTATTACTATAAATTTATCTTTTATCTTATTTATTAAATCATAATCTTCTTTTAATATAATAAATCTGACATCGTGTTTAGAATTTAAAACTTTTATATATTTTAAAGCATTCTCATCAATTTTAAATAAAAAATCTGAAATAAAAATAACTATAGATTTTCTTTTTAAAATATTTATTAAAAATTTAAATACATCTGAGGGAGTTTTATCTTTCTTAAAGAAATCGGTATAAAAAGTCTCTCTAATAAGCCTTAATATATGAGCTTTACCTTTTTTAGGTGAAATAAATTTTAAATCATCATGATTAAATAGTAAAAGTCCTACTTTATCTTGATTTTTTATAGCACTAAATCCTAAGATAGAAACAATTTCAGAAGCTATATCTATCTTTTTTATTCCCCCCAATGCTCCTTGCATACTGGAGGAAGTATCCACCACCAACATTAAAGTTAATTCCCTCTCTTCAATAAATTTTTTAACATAGGGCTTATTTAATCTAGCTGAAACTTTCCAGTCTATATTTTTTACATCATCTCCATATTCATATTCTTTAAACTCATCAAATTCCAATCCTTGACCTTTAAAAGAGCTATGATATGAACCTATAAATAACTCATTTACCTTTTTTCTTGTCTTAATTTCAATAAGTTTAGCTTTTTTAATTATTTCTGATGTATTCATAATTTCTAATTTTTTTTTAATATTATTTAAGGAGTTTCTATTTTATCTAAGATTTCACTAATTATATCATCCGCTGTTTTATCTTCTGCCTCTGCCTCGTATGATAAGCCTATTCTATGACGTAATATATCATAAGCTAATGACTTTATCTCCTCAGGTGTAACATATGCTCTACCCTTTAAAAATGCGTATGTTTTAGAGGTTATATATAAATATATAGAAGCTCTAGGAGAAGCACCATATTCAATATATGGTTTAATATCATCTAATCCATAATTTTCTGGTCGTCTTGTTGCATTCACTATATCAATTATATAATATTTTAATTTTTCATCTATATATATATCCTTTACTAAGCTCTGTATTTCTATAATCTCTTCCTTTGATAAAATCTTTTCTACACTTATAGAATCCATATTTAAAGCTATATCTAAAATTTTTACCTCTTCTTCTTTTAAAGGATAATCAACTAATATTTTTAGCATAAATCTATCTAATTGAGCTTCTGGAAGATTATAGGTTCCTTCCTGTTCTATTGGGTTTTGAGTGGCTAATACAAAAAAAGGCTCTGGAAGTTTATAGGTCTCTTCTCCTATTGTTACTTGACGTTCTTGCATTGCTTCTAAAAGAGCAGATTGTACCTTACTAGGTGCCCTATTTATTTCATCTGCTAAAAGTAAATTAGTAAAAATAGGACCTTTCTTTGTATAAAACTTTTCTTCCTTTTGACTATATATTTGAATTCCTATAATATCTGCTGGTAATAAATCTGGAGTAAATTGAATTCTTTTAAATTCTAGATCTAATATTTCTCCTAATGTCTTTATTAAAGTTGTTTTAGCCAATCCCGGAACACCTTCTAAAAGAACATGTCCATTAGAAAATAATCCTATTAACACCCTAGTTACAACACTCTCTTGTCCTACTATATGTTTAGATATTTCATTATATACAGCTTTAATTTTAGGATAAAATTCTTCAACTTTTTGTTGCATCTCTTTTATAACAC
>JAMORN010000273.1 GCA_027063545.1 bacterium
TACAATCCTCAGGGGCCACTTGTATTGTATACATATATTCGTCAGATGGTTTTCCTTTCATTTTATATGGTGTATACTTAAATGTCTCTGGGGCATTTTCTAATAATTCCTTTTTATAAACCTTTGCTCTTATTGCTGCATGAGGACAAATAAGCACACAGAAATTACATTGAATACATGTATCAGGTGTCCACTCTGGGATATGTGTTGCTATATTTCTCTTTTCATACTGAGCTGTCGCTGTTGGCCATGTACCATCATCTGGTAACTCACTAACCTTGACCTTATCTCCCTCTAATTTAATGAGTTTTGCTGTAACATTCTTTACAAATTCTGGGATATTTTTTCCTACAACAGCATCTCTCATCTTTATCTTACTTGTTGGTTCTGAAGGATATTCAACTTCATATATAGATTCTAAAGCTTTATCCACAGCTGTCCAGTTCATATTAACTACTTCATCACCTTTCTTTCCGTATGTCTTTTTGATAGCATCTTTTATCGCTCCAACAGCTTTTTCTAAAGGTATAATATTTGAAATCTTAAAAAATGCTGTTTGCATTATAACATTAATTCTTCCTCTAAGTCCTACCTCTTCAGCAATTTTATAAGCATTTATAACATATACCTTTAATTTTTTATCTATAATCTGTTTTTGAACTTCATAAGGTAAATGATCCCATACACTATCTTTATCATAGTAAGAATTAATTAATAATATTCCTCCATCTTGTAAATACTGAAGCATATTAATCTTATCAAAAAATGAAAAATTATTTACAGACATAAAATTTGCTTTTCTAATTAAATAAGTACTCCTAATTGGCCTATCACTAAATCTTAAATGAGATATTGTTACTGCTCCAGCTTTTTTAGAGTCATAAACGAAATATCCTTGAGCATATTTATCTGTTAACTCTGAAATAATCTTTATAGTATTTTTAGAAGCACCTACTGTTCCATCAGAACCTAAACCATAAAAAATTGCTCTATATACATCATCTCTTTCTATATCCCATTCCTCATCCCATTCTAAAGAAGTATTTGTTACATCATCAATAATTCCTATTGTAAAATGATTTTTTGGTTCATCCTTTGCTAAATTATCAAATACAGCTTTTACCATTGCAGGATTAAATTCCTTAGAACCTAATCCATATCTTCCACCAATAATTAATGGATATTCACTAAATGGAGCTATCTTCTTTTCTATTGCTTCTCCTATTGCTGTTCTTACATCTTCATATAAAGGCTCTCCTATAGAACCAGGTTCTTTTGTTCTATCAAGTACTGCAATTCTCTTTGTTGTTTTTGGAAGAACCTTTACAAAAGCTTCTGTATCAAAAGGTCTATACAATCTTACTACAACAACACCTACTTTTTCACCCTTTTCATTTAAATATTCTACTGTTTCTCTAACTGTCTCTGCTCCTGATCCCATTAAAACAATTACTCTCTCAGCATCTGGAGCTCCATAGTAATCAAATAAATTATATCTTCTTCCTGTTATTTCAAAAAATTTATCCATATATTTTTGTACTATTGCAGGAACTTTTAAATAATATTTATTAGAAGCTTCTCTCCCTTGAAAGAATACATCAGGATTTTGAGATGTACCCCTTAAAACAGGCTTTTCAGGATTCATTGCCCTTTGTTTATGAGCTCTTACCAACTCAGGGTCTATCATTTGTTTTATTTCTTCATAAGATAATTCATCTATCTTTTGAAGTTCATGAGAAGTTCTAAATCCATCAAAAAAATGTAAAAAAGGAACTCTTGATTCTAAAGTAGAAGCTTGAGCAATTAAAGCCATATCCATTGCTTCTTGAACACTAGCAGAAGCAAGTAATGCAAAACCTGTTTGTCTAACAGCCATTACATCAGAATGATCACCAAAGATAGATAAAGCATGTGTCGCTACTGATCTCGCTGATATATGAAAAACAGTAGGTGTTAATTCCCCTGCAATTTTATACATATTAGGAATCATTAATAATAGACCTTGAGATGCCGTAAATGTCGTTGTTAAAGCTCCTGTAGTCAAAGCTCCATGAACAGCTCCAGAAGCTCCACCTTCAGATTGCATTTCTACTACAATAGGAACAGTATCATAAATATTTTTTACGCCCTGAGCAGATTTTGCATCACAGATTTCCGCCATTGGAGATGAAGGTGTTATTGGATAAATTGCAACTACTTCATTAGTCGCATATGCGACGTGTGCTGCTGCTGAATTACCATCATGAGGGACCATCTTACCCATTTTTATTCTCCTTTTTATTTGATTTTAAATTTTTTACGTGTTCAAAAAATCACATCATTTTTAAATATAATTTTTTTATTACATTATATTCAACATTATTTTTTTTTGAATAAAAAAAACTTATTTTTTAAAATATGGAAAGGAATAAAGAATTTGAAATTAAAAAAAGATTAAAATTATTCTTAAAAGAAGATAATTTAGTAGAAGAATATATAAAGCGTTATGGATATGTTATTGATATTAAAAAAATAAATGAAATAAGAAATAATAAAAATGCTATTGGAAATTCTCGATCTATAATAAACTCTATTCCTATAAATCATCCTGATAATCCTTTATACGAAATAGAATTAAAGTGTCCTGTTTGCCATTCTACTCTAAAAGGATACAATTTGAAATCTAAATCATTGATAGTAAAATATAATTGGTTTATGGTACCATTTTATGAAAAAAATAAAAATTATATTTATATAGATTATTTAATATATAATGTATCTGTCTGTCCTAAATGTTTATTTGCATCTCCTGATGAAAGAGATTTTGAAAAATATAATAAATATGCCAATTCATATTCTAAAAGTGCAATTCCTTTTAATATGCTTCTTAAACTAAAAGATACTCAACCAGAAAGGGAGCAAATTATTGAATATCTTGAAGATACAGAAAAGGTTTTTAGTTATCCAAGGGATATAAAAGCAGGTATATTAAGTTATAAATTAGCTATAAATAGAGCTGATTATGAAATAGAATTTAATCTACCTAATGCCCATTTTAAAAAAGGTGGTTATCTTTTAAGATTAGCTACTTTAATGGAAAAAAATAATGAGAAAGAAGAAGATATCAAAAATTGCTACCAAGAGGCTTTAGATGCATTTAAAGAGGCATTTAAATTATCTAATTTCTCATCTAAGGAAGCTGAATTTTATAATTTATATTTGATCGTTGTTTTAAGTATATATTTAGATGATCTTAAAAGTGCTCAAGAATATCTTCATTTCTTTGATAAAGCAAAAGAAGAGATAGATAAAGAAGAAGATATTAAAGTATATGAAAAATGGTATAAAAGAGCAAAAGAAGCTTTTGATTATCGAGATGTAAAAGATATTTTCAATAAGCCTAGGTAGTATACATGCAGATAAAAAAAGAACTACGTTTATATATTATAGGTTC
>JAMORN010000274.1 GCA_027063545.1 bacterium
AGATTTACATTTTTTGTGATTTTTTGTGTCAACATTCTTTGTCTTCCTGCTATATTTATTAAAAGCGCATCTTCTTTTTGTTTATTAATAAATAATAGTATAGTTAAATTTTCAATTATAGTAAAAGCTAGAAAAGCAATAATTAAAGCAAGAATTTTAAATTTAATGGATTTCATACTATACCTCCTTTATTTATTGTTTTGATCTACAAATTTCTATAATAACATTTCTAGAGCTTTCTTAAATCTATTAATACCTTCAATGATATTGTCTATATTAGTAGCATAACTAAATCTTATACAGCTATCTTCTCCAAAAGCTATGCCACTAACTGCTGCTAAACCCACTTTTTCTAATAAAAATTCACTAAGATCTAAACTATTTTTTATATACCAATTTTTATATCTTTTTCTATAAAAATAAGATACATCAGGGAAAACATAAAATGCTCCATGAGGTATGTTAAATTTTATACCTTCTATATTTGATAGCATCTCAACAATTTTATCTCTTCTTTTTTCAAATTCTTTTCTCATTTTTTCTACACTACCATCATTTTTAAGAAAAGCAATTTCTGCAGCTTTTTGAGATATAGATGCTGTATGATGAGAAAGTTGCGATTGAAGAGCTGCAATTTTTTTTGCTATTTCAGAATTAGATGCAGAAAAACCAACTCTCCAACCTGTCATAGCATGAGATTTAGAAACACCGTTTATAATAATTGTATTTTCTTTAAGTTTATCACTAATAGAAGCTATAGAGATATGTTTATATCCATCATAAATAATCTTTTCATATATTTCATCAGAAATAACAAATAAGTCATGTTTTTCAATAATTTCACCTAATGCTTTTAATTCCTCAAGAGTATAAACACTTCCTGTTGGATTTGATGGAGAATTTAAAATAATAGCTTTAGTTTTAGGCGTAATATGTTTTTCTAATTCTTCAGGAGTTAGTTTAAATTCATTTTCTATTTTTGTTTTTACTATAACAGGTTTCCCGCCAACTAATTCAACTAATGAAGTATATGTAACCCAATAAGGTGAAGGAATTATAACTTCATCCCCTTCATCAATTATTACCATTAATGTATTAGCTATAGCCTGTTTTGCACCATTTGAGACAACAATATCTTTCCAATCATATTCTAAATTGTTATCTCTTTTCAATTTTTCAGCTATTGCCATTCTTAATTCAACAGTTCCCTCAGCCGGTGTATATTTAGTAAATCCTTTTTGTATTGCATCTATAGCATATTCTTTTATATAATCAGGTGTATCAAAATCAGGCTCACCAGCAGCCATTATGATAATATCTTTTCCTTCTTTTTTTAAAAGTTTAGCTCTTGTTGTTAAGGCAACTGTAGCTGATGGTTTAATAATATTTGCTCTTTTTGCTAATTGTTTCATTTTTTATTCCTTTTTGTCAAATTTTTAATCAAATTTATTTGATTTAGTAATCCATTCATTTAGTTTATCGAGTGCTTTGTGTGTATCTATTATATCTTTTGCAAGTTCTATTCCATCCTTTATATTTTTAACTTTCCCTCCAACATAAAGAGCAAAACCAGAATTTAAGATTACACTATCATATTTTGGTCCTTTATCTTTGCCTTCTAATATATTTAATATAATTTTAGCTGCTTCATGGGCATTTTCAGCTCCTTTTATACTATCTAAAGATGCAAAATTTATACCAAAATCTGTTGGTTTAACTATGTAATTTTTTAAACTACCATTTTTATATTCGTAAATAATAGTTTCTTCATGTAAGGCAATTTCATCAAAGCCACTTTTCCCACTATATACTATAATATGTTCTCCGCCAAGTTCTGCCAATACTTTTATAATATTTTTTATTAAATTAGGAGAGAATACGCCCATTATTTGTCTTTTAGAACCAGCAGGATTCGTCATAGGTCCTAAAATATTAAAAATAGTCTTTATTTTTAGAGTTTTTCTTACTCCTATAGCATACTTCATAGCAGGATGATATAAAGGCGCAAATAAAAATGCTATATCAATTTCTTCTAATAATTTTTGAGAATACTCAGGTTTGAGGTCTATTTTTATTCCTAAAGCTTCCAAAACATCAGCACTACCTACTTTACTAGAAGCACTTCTATTTCCATGTTTTGCTACTTTAATTCCACTAGCTGCAGCCACAATAGCTACAGCTGTAGATATATTAAAAGTATTAGACCCATCTCCCCCAGTGCCACAAGTATCCAATAAGTTATTTTTATCTTCTATATTAATTTTTACTGCTTTTTCGCGCATAACTTTTGTAGCACCTTTAATTTCACTAATTGATTCTTTTTTGGTTGCAAGAGCAGTAAGAAATCCTGCTATTTCTATATCATTCCATTTTCCTTCCATTATTTGAGAGAAAGCATTATAGCTTTCTTCTTCTGTTAAATCTTGATTATTTATGATTTTATTTAAATAATCTTTATATTCCATATCTACAACCTCCAATTATCATTTAAATTGAAATATTATAAATTCCATTTTTCTCTTTCTTTTTTTAAAATATCAAATGCATTTTTGAAACATTTAAATCTCATTTCTGGTACTTCATCTAATGAAAAAAAATCAACATTACTAGCATCATCCCCTGCTTTTACTTTATTATTTTCCAATTCTACAAGATATACCATTGTAATAACATTACCGTATGTTGGTGTCCAATCTGTCCATGCCCCTAAACACTTTAAAACTTTTGCATGTTTTACCCCAGCTTCTTCTTCCATTTCTCTTAACAAGGCTATTTCAGGGTCCTCTTCATATTCTACAAATCCAGATACAGGAGCCCATGAACCTTTAGCAGGTTCAATACCTCTTTGGATTAATAGAATTTTTCCTTTATATATACCTATACCTGCAACAGCCGGATAAGGATTAACATAATTTATATATCCACATTTAGGGCAATAATCTCTTTCTCTATCAGCAATAATCTTTTTTTCCATTTTACTTCCACATTTTGGACAATAATAAAAAATTCTTTTTTCATCTATCATTTGGATAACTCCTTTCTTATATAATAGAGATTATTCTACATATAAAATAAATCCTTTTAGATATTCTCCTTCTTTATGAAAAACAGAAATACTATGGTCACTACTTGCTGAAAGTCTTTTTAAAATTTTGACATTTCTTTTTGCTTCTTTGGCTGCATAGAAGATAATCATCCGAAATAAATCTAAAGATATTACACCTGAGCAGGAAAAAGTAAATATTATTCCTCCACTTTTTATTTTTTGCATAGCCATTTTATTTATATATTTATATCCTTTTATTGCATTATCAATATTTTTTCTTGATTTAGCAAATTTGGGAGGATCAAGAATGATTAAATCGTAATAATCATAAGGCATTTCTCTTAAATA
>JAMORN010000275.1 GCA_027063545.1 bacterium
TACAAATACGAACGAGGCAAAAAAATAAAACTTTTACAATATCAATCTATCAAACTCATCAATTAATTCAATAAATTTTTTATCATTTTTATCACTCTTTGGATAAATATCTTCACTTTTTAATACATAAAAACCTAAATCACTATTTTCCCTCATTCCCCTAATATAAGCATAGATCACCCCTCCAAAACTCTTATAAAAATCCTCTCCAATCCTTTCTAAAAGCCTTTTCAATCCTATTGCGTAAATAAAAAACTGAACATTATAACTATGCTTAAAAATATTCTCCTCTATCCTACCAGTTGTATAATCCTCTAAACTCTTCCCTAAAAAATTCGTCTTCCAATCAAGAATATAGTATTTACCCTTTTCTTTAAATAACATATCTATTATACCATTAACCCAACCATCAATATTATATTCTATTGATATATCGTTTGTTAATCCAATTTTTTTAAAGAATTTATTTAACTTATCTTTACTAACATTAATTTTATAATAAAATTGTATTTCTTTTTCGTAAAAAAGAATATCTTTTATTTTAAGCCCATTTAATTCATTAATAACTGCATTAGATACATTTTTTATTAACTGGTAATAAAAGTGTAAATGAGATGGATTATATATATATGGATATTCAGATTTTCCTATTAAACCAATTTGTTTAATAACTTCTGTTTTATCCTCTGGATTTTTGAGGTCTATTTTTTCTAATAGGGTATGAATAAAATTTCCAGTTTTAGCAGATTTAGGAAGTTCTTCAAAAATAAATCTATCATAATCATTTTGATATTCAATCTTTTTCTCTTCTTTTTCTTCTGAGAGAATCTCAATTATCCATTCAAAAAGCCTTTCATCATCAACATTTTTATTGGAAACAAGATAACTATAAGATACATAACTATGATTAAGTTTTAACTCATCTTTCTTAAAATATTCTACCTTTAACTCTTTCTTTTCTTTTTTCTCCTCTAATTTACCCTCTTCTTTAAATTCTATGATCTCATCTATAAGCGAGGATTTTTCATCAACAACAATATTTGAAAGCTTATTGTTATTCTTCTTTTTTTCAGTTAGAAAACCAAAAGTTATATGCTCTGCTCTTGTTAGTGCTACATATAAAACCCTTAGTTTTTCAAAAATCTCCTGTTCTGTTATTTTTAGTTTTTTATACTCTAAATAATAAGAAAAATCTTTGGGATCAAATTTTTTATCATTCTTGTTTTTAATAATACTCTTTTCTGTAACCAGTTTATAACCTTCTCTTCCCTTATCATAAATAGAGGTAATAAATAAAATAACCACCTTATATGCCAATCCTTTACTTTTATGAATTGTCATTATATTAACCGCATCTTTATCAATATATTTTACCCTCTTAAAATTCTCACTACTCTCTAATTTATTTAAGTTACCATAAAAAGAGTCCTTTTTTGATATCTTTTCTAAATTCTCTATTATTTCATCTATATTCATTTTATACAAAACTTCCCATTCGGCAATAGTATCTAAAAACTGATCAAGAATACCAATATTTGCTATTCCACTATAATTCTCTCCATAATCTGTTCTTATCTTTCTAATATTAAGTTCTTTTATAATCTCATTTATAATAGCGTATAAACTTTTTTTATTTTCTTCATAATTTTTATACCCCTTCACAAAAATCTCTAAATATTTAAAAAGATCATCTTGAGAAATATCCAAAAATTTTTCTTTATTATGGAATACTAGTTCAGATTTATATAAAAAAAGCTTTAAATTATTAATGGTTGGTTCTTTTAGTAAATAAAGTAAATATAGGATAAAATTTATATAGTTTATAATATTAGAATACTCTTGGGATTGATAAAGATTTAAAGGAATATTGTTCTCTAAGAGAATCTTCTCTATTTTTGTAATATCATCATTACTTTCAACCAAAATAGCAATATCTGAAAAATTTAAATTTGAATTTTTTTCCTTTATAAACTTAATAAGATTTACAATCCTATCATAATACTCATTTCCCCTATTAATAACCTTAAAATATATACCATCTTTTATATCACCAAGTAAATTCTTATTCTCCCACTCTTCTTTTTTAGCGCTTTGAACATCAATATAATCTATCCTATAAGGGTCTTGCAATCCAGTAAAAATATTCTTAAAAATTTTATTAACATCATCAACATACTTTTGGGTGGATCTATAACTTTTTGTTAATGTGTAAATCTCATCAGCAATAAATCTTTTTATATAATTATAAACATTCAAATCCGCTTTTCTCCATTCATAGATAGATTGCTTTGGATCTCCAATAAAATAAACCTCTCTATCTTCCCTATTCTCTATGAATAACTTATAAATAATAAAAAATTGGCGAATATCTGTGTCTTGAAACTCATCAACAAAAATAACCTTCTTATCTACACTTACATACTCCTTATTTATCAAATCAATTAACTCATAAACATAATCCTCATGCTCTATTAAAAGTCTTTTTCTCTTTAAACTATTATATATATCAAAAATTGAGTCCTTAACCTCATAAAAGGCTAAATTAAAAAACCTAACCTTAAACATCTCATTCAAATCTTTTCCATCTATTTTATTCTTATACTCCTTATATCTATTAAATAACTCATCTATATCTTTCAGTTCCTTAAAAATCCGATTATAATCATCTCTTAACTCTTCTCTAACCTCAATAACACTCTTATCCTTACTTCCAACAAGTCTTTGAAGTCTGTATATCTGATTTACCTCTTGGAAATAATTGGATAACTCCTTATAAATACTATTAATTAAGTTTAAATCATCTACATCAAACCTTTCAATAATTGGGTTATTTAATATCCTCTTTCTCCAGAATATATTTATTGCCTCTTTTTCTAGTAACTTTTTTTCTTTGCTAGAGATTATATTAAAAGAATCTCTATCCTCAACCTTATAATCCTTTAATACTCTTAAACTAAAACTATCAATTGTTTTAATCTCAAGTTCATTAAGCCTAAATATATTATACTCCAAAACTTTTAAAAAACGCTTTAAAATATCATTCTCATCTGATAAATTAAACTCCTTTAAAATAGCCTCTTTTAACGGTAAGATAATATTTTTATATATATTATCCTCAACAATAGATCTTTCTATAACATCTTTTGCATTTCTAAAAAAAGAAAAAATTCTGGTTCTTAGTTCATCAACAGCCTCATTTGTAAAAGTCATAAAAAGCATAGAACTTACATCTATAATCTTTTCATTTTCACCTTTAAGTTCATACCAAACATTATATAAAATCCTTTTTAAAGCAATAAGTCCTATAGAATACGTTTTTCCTGTTCCAGCACTAGCCTCT
>JAMORN010000276.1 GCA_027063545.1 bacterium
AAAGTAGCAAAGGAGTATATATTATTTTATTCTCCTTCAATTTTATTCATGTTTCTATCTAGTGTATTTTTTGGAATCCTACAAGGTAAAGGTGAAACTAAATATATAGGAAAAGTTATGATGATATCTACAATAATAAATACTATTTTAGATCCTATATTAATTTTTTACTTTCATTTAGGTGTAAAGGGAGCTGCTTTAGCCACAACAATTTCTAATTCTATTAATCTATTATATGGGTTATGGATATTTACAAAAAATAAAACTAAAGTTCTTCATTCCTATAAATTTGAATTACAAAAAAAATATATTAAAGAGATATTTTCTTTAGGATTTCCTCATTTTTTGAGTCTTGTCGTTTTATCCATAGCTTTTACACTCTTAAACAGGCTTGTAGGAAAAATTGGAGAGTACGAACTTAATTCATTTATTCTTGTAGGAAGATTGGATAATATTATATTTGTCCCTATAATCGCAATATCTACAGCTTTGAATCCTCTAATAGGACAAAATTTCTCTAGAAACAATATTAGTAGAGTGAAAGAAATATATTTTAAGTCTTTAATTCTTTTATTTGTAGTTTCTATATTCCTGAATATAATCTATGTTGTTTTTTCTGAAGAAATATTCTCATTTTTTTCTAATATAAAAGAAGTTATTAAGATTGCCTCTCTCCAAGTAAAATATACCAACACATCTCTTCTAATAGGTGCTGGTATTGGTATAATATCAAGGGCTGTCCTTCAAGCTATTGGAAAACCTAAATATTCTCTTTTTATTATAGTACTAAGAGTATTAATTATAAATATACCTTTAGCATATATATTCGTTTATCTATTTGGGTATAATATGCTTTATCTTTGGTATTCATTTATTATAACCAATTTCTCAATTGGTATTATCTCTTACATTTTAACTATAAAAACCTTAAAAAAGTACGAGAATAATTAATTAAGCAAATATATTCTTTTACATTCTTTCCGGGGCGTCTATACCTAAAATATCCAACCCATCCTTTATTACTTTTTTTACCACTTCTATAAGCCCATACCTTGCCTTTGAAAGTTCTTTAGGCTCTGTTATAACCCTATAATGATGGTAAAAATTATGAAATTCCCCTGCTAATTCTATTAAATAATCGTTAATTCTATGAGGCTCCAAATTCTTTACTGCTAAATTTAAAATTTCATTATATTGATATATCTTTTTTATTAATTTTATTTCTCCTGGTTCTTTTAAAAGACTCCAATCAATATCTATATCTTTTATATCTTCATCTATATTTCTAAGAATAGAACATATTCTGGCATGAGCGTATTGTATATAAAAAACAGGATTTTCATCTGTTTGTTTTTTAGCCACCTCTATATCAAAATCTAAGTGAGAATTTGAACTTCTCATTAAAAAGAAAAATTTTGCAGCATCTTTCCCAACTTCTTCTAATAATTCATCTAAAGTAATAATCTCCCCTGTTCTTTTAGACATCTTTACCTGTTTTCCACCTCTTAATAAATTAACCTGCTGGACAATTCTAAAATCAAATCTATTTCTATCATATCCTAAAGCATCTAAAGCACCCCATAGTCTTGGAAAATATCCATGATGATCTGGCCCCCAAAATACTAAAAACCAATCATAGCCACGCGAAGCTTTATTTACGTGGTATGCTATATCTGGAAGAAAATATGTTGGCCTTTTATCTTTAGTTACTAATACTCTATCTTTTTCATCGCCAAATTCTGTTGCTTTAAACCAAATAGCACCATCCTTTTCATAGGTATATCCTAATTCTATCAATCTATTTAAGACTTCATCAACTAATCCCGATTCTCTTAATTTCTTTTCAGAAAACCATATATCAAACTTTACACCATATTGTTCTAAAGATCTTTTTTGCCAATTTATATTATACTCTAAAGCAAAATTTATAAAAATATCTAAATTTTTTTCATCTCTCCAATCAAAATCTTTACCGTATTTTTCTAAAAAGGCCTTTGCTATATCTTTTAAATACTCTCCATGATAACCATCCTCTGGAACTTCTTCATCATACCCTAAAAGTTGAGCATATCTAGCTCTTAAAGAAAGTCCCAAAAGCTTTACTTGATTGCCTGCATCATTTATATAAAACTCTCTGTCTACTTTTTGAGCACTTCCCCTTTCAATTAATCTACATACACTATCCCCAACAGCTGCTGCTCTTCCTGAAACTACATTTAATGGGCCAGTAGGATTTGCTGAAACAAATTCTACATTTACTTTATGATTTTTGTAGTATTCGTATTTAAAAAATTCATTTACATTATAATTAAAGATATAATCTAGAAATTGATAAAAATACTCATTTTTTATATAAAAATTTATAAATCCTGGGCCTGCTATTTCTATTTTTTCAAAATATCCTTTATCATCATCTATATTTTTTACTATATCAGAAGCAATATCTCTTGGTGATCTCTTTAAAACTTTAGCCAGTTGCATTGCTGTATTTATTGTAAAATCTCCAAATTTATCATTTTTAGGCTTTTCTATATTAATATCTATCTTCTCTTTTATAGATAATTTTTTTAATGTTTCTCTTACTTTACTTTTTATATATTCTTCTATTGGTATCATAAAAAACTCTCCCTTTATTACTTGTTTATTACTAGTTATCTGAAATATCTGAATTAAAAATAATATCTTTATTTTCAATTATCTTTTTAGGAGCCATATTCCATATTCTTTCTAAATTATAATACTCTCTAGTTTTTTTCGTAAACAAATGTACTATAATTTTTAAAAAATCTATAGCTATCCATTCTGAATTTTCTTCATATCCACTAACAGATAATGGTAAAAGATCAAGATCTTTTTTTACTAAATACTCTACTTCATCAGCAACTGCTTTTAAATGAGTTAAACTATCACATGTGGCTATTACAAATTTATCTGCTACAGATGTATAATCTTTTACATATAAAACTACTATATCAAATCCTTTTTTATTTTCTATAGCTTCTATAATCTTTGCTTCCAATTTCTCTACATCAAAAGTTTTTAAATTCTCCCTTCTTTTGTCATATTTTTTCATTTTTAATATCCCTCCAACTCTTTTTTATTTAATAGACTATAAATATCTTTACCTATTATTATTCTCACATTAAAATAAGAATTAGGAATTCTATATAAAAAATAATTATTTGTATTTAATTCTTTTGCTACTTTTCTTGCAAAATCTAAATTTCCATCAAGAGCTAATACTACAGTATACTTATGCGTCCAAAATCTAGCATTCTCTGGAGAATAAACCACATAGCCTCGTTTTCTGAGAAACTCTGCTAATTTTGCAGCTATCC